>DATFFV010000549.1:0-6931 GCA_035249885.1 Gammaproteobacteria bacterium
CGACATAGGTTTCCATTGCGAAGTACGCGTCCAACACCAAACGTGCAACGGGGGCCGCGGCGCGCGCCCCACCGCCGCCGTTCTCGACGACGACGCCGAGCGCGATGCGCGGCGCGTCGGCCGGCGCGAACGCGATGAACAGACCGTGGTCGCGCAAGCGCTCGTCGATTTCCTCTTCGCGATAACGCTCGTCTTGCGCGATGCCGATGACTTGGGCCGTGCCCGTCTTGCCGGCGAGCGTGTAAGTCGTGGCCTTGAAATGCGCGGTCGCCGAGCTGCGCGGATCCGCCGTGACGCCGATCATGCCGTCGAGGACGATCTGCCAATGCTCGGGATCCTGCTCAGTGACGCTCGGCAGCGCCGTCGGCTCGGTGTACTGCACTTCGCGCGTCACCGCGTTCTCGGTGCCGATGAGCAGCCGCGGCACGAACCGTTGGCCGCGCGCCGCCAACGTCGCGCCGGCGTGCGCGAGCTGCATCGGCGTCACGAGCATGTAGCCTTGGCCGATGCCCGTGATCACGGTCTCGCCGGGGAACCAGACTTGGTCCTCGCGGCGGGCGAACTGCTTCTGCTTCCATTCGCGCGACGGCACGACGCCCGAGTTCTCTCCGCCGATGTCGAGGCCCACCGGCGAGCCGAAGCCGAACTGCTTGAGGCCCGTCGCCATCGCGTCGATGCCCATCGCGACGGCGAGGTGATAGAAATACACGTCGCAGGACATCACGATCGCTTCGTGCATGTCGACGTTGCCGTGCCCCTGCGGCTTCCAGTCGCGATAGTTGTGACTCTGGCCCGGCAAGCGGAAGTGTCCGGGGCAGTACTTCTCCTCGGTTGGCGTCATCGCCTCGTTTTGCAATGCGGCGAGCGCCAGGAACGGCTTGACCGTGGAGCCCGGCGGATACGTGCCGGCGAGCGCGCGGTTGTAGAGAGGCTTGTCGATATCGGCCGTGAGCGCCACGTAGTCCGCGCGGCTCATGCCCGTGGCGAACCGGTTCGGGTCGAACGACGGTGCGCTCAGGAGCGCCAAAACGTCGCCGTTCCGCGGGTCGATCGCGACGACGGCGCCGCGCAGGTCACGCATCGCATCCTGCGCGGCGAGCTGCACCTTCATGTCGAGCGACAGCACGATGTTGTCGCCGGGCACAGGCCATTTGGTCTCGACGCCGCTACCCTCGCCCGCAGGCGGGTCGCGCGTGCGGCCCTGCGCGTTCACGATCTGTTGCCGATAGCCGACCTCGCCGTGCAAGCGGTCCTCGTACGCGCGTTCGATTCCGGCCTTGCCGATGTGCGAAGTGCCGGAATAGTTGCTGCGGTCGATGCGCTCGAGATCGGTTTGACTGATGCTGCCGACGTAGCCGATGGCGTGCGCGCTCGCCTCGCCGAACGGGTAGTAACGCGACAGCGCTTCCTGAATGTCGACGCCCGAGAACAAGTGCCGCCGCACGGCAAACGTTGCGGCCTGCTCCTCGGTGAGGCTGCTGAGCTTCACTCGCTCGAAGCCGCGATGCGAACGGATCAGGCCGCGCAGCGTATCGTGCTCAGAAGCGTCGACGAGCCCCAAGTCCTCGAGCTGCTTGAGCGTGCGATCGAGGTCGTCGATCTCCTCGCCGATGGCGACGAGCTCCCAGTTGGGCCAGTTCTCGGCGATGACGAGGCCGTTGCGGTCGAGAATGAGGCCGCGGTTCGGCGGCAGCGGATCGATGCGGAAGCTATTGCCCTGGGACAGCTCGCTGAAACGCTCGTAGTCGAGGATCTGGAGCTGCACGAGCCGCGTGACGAGCATGCCGGACAAAATGAGCACGATGATCGCGGCCGCAATGATCCGCGACAAGAACAGGCGCTGTTCTTGCCAGGGATCCTTGAGCTGTAGCGACGATCCGGCCATGTCTAAAGCCTCGCCGGCGCTGCGCGCTCGCGGTGGTCGAAGAGCACGTACATCGCGAGCCAGACGAGCGTGCCCGTGAACGGCGGCAGCCAGCGCTCGATGAGCGGCACCGTACGATCCGCCATGCCGTCGACCCAGAACAAGATGAATTCGTAGAGGCCGAGCAGCAAGAGCACCGTGATCGCGAGTTGCGAAACGGGGAACACGCGCAACCGCAGATGGAACTTCTCGGCGAGATAGACCACGACGAGCAACGCGAGCGCGTTCTGCCCGAGCAGCGCCCCCGACAACGTATCGAGCGCGATGCCCATCCAGAACGCCGTCAGCAAGCTGAAGTGGCGCGGCGCCATGAGCGACCAGTAGAGCAGCACCACGGCCACCCAGTCGGGGCGCAGCGGCGCGATGGCGTCGGGCAACGGCACGACGGCGAGCATGAGTGTCGCCGCGAGGCTCAACACCGAGGCCCACCAGTGACGGCGTGCGGCCATTACTGCCCGTCCGCCACGCTCGCGGCGGCGGCCTCCTCGGGATCCGACTCACCGTCGGTGTCGTCGTCCCAGACGAGCAGCACTTCGCGGTCGCGATCGAGCGCGGCCATCGGCTCGGCGAAGATCTCGGCGAACGACTGCTTGGGGCGCAGCCGTACTTCGATCACGCGCCCCACGGGGTAGCCCTGGGGAAAGACGCCGCCCAAACCCGACGAGATCAGCAAATCGCCCTCCTCGATGGGCGCATTGTTGGTGACTTGCAGTCGCAAGCGCTGGCTGTCACCCGTGCCGTAGGCGATGGTCCGCAGGCCGTTGCGATTGACGGTCACGGGCACGGCGCTGTCGGCATCGGTGATGAGCAGGGCCTCGGAGGTGAACGGCCCGACGGTCACGACCTGGCCGACGACGCCTTGCGCATCGATGAGCGCCTGGCCCACGAACACGCCGTCGACGAAGCCGCGATTCAAACTGAACCGCTGGTACGGGTCGGGATCGACCGCGAGAATCTCGGCGACGAGCGCGCGACTGCCGACGCGCGCCGTCGAGTCGAGCAACTCCCTCAAGCGGGCGTTCTCCGCCTCGAGCGCGGCGAGCCGCTGCAGCCTCCCCTCGGTCGTCAGGCGCTCGCGACGAAACTGCTGGTTCTCCGTGATGAGCGCATCGCGCGTCGCGAACGTGTCGCGCATGGAGTACCAAGTGCGAAACGGCAAGTCGACGAGCACGCGCACCGGCGAGACGACGACGGTGAGCGCTTGCCGCACGCGCACGAGGTGCTGCTCGCGGCTGTCGAGGATCATGAGCGCAACGCAGACGACGGCGAGCAGCAAGAACCGTGCGCCCGCGGAGAAGCCGCTTCGCCCGAAGCCTCCTGCGGTTCTTCCGGGACCAGCCATGCGTCTCGCTCCTTGCGTTAGCGGCTCGGTATCACTCCACGGAGAAGGCCGACGGCCCGTATTCGTCGAGGAGCTCGAGCACTCTGCCGCCGCCGCGGGCGACACAGGTCAGCGGGTCGTCCGCGATGACGACGGGCAGGCCTGTCTCCTCGGTCAAGAGCTTGTCGATGTCCGTGAGTAATGCGCCGCCCCCCGTGAGGACGATGCCGCGCTCGGCGACGTCCGCGCCGAGCTCGGGCGGCGTCTGCTCGAGCGCGAGCTTGACGGCGCCGACGATGCCTTGCAGCGGCTCCTGCAACGCTTCGAGGATCTCGTTGCTGTTGAGCGTGAAGCTGCGCGGCACGCCTTCGGAGAGATTGCGTCCTTTGACGGAGATCTCGCGCACGTCTTGGCCGGGGTAAGCCGAGCCGATCTCGTGCTTGATGCGCTCCGCAGTCGCTTCGCCGATGAGAATGCCGTAGTTGCGGCGCACGTAGTTCGTGATGGCGTCGTCGAAACGATCGCCGCCGATGCGCACCGACGACGCGTAGACGATGCCGTTCAGAGAAATGACGGCGACCTCCGACGTGCCGCCGCCGATGTCGAGCACCATCGACCCGCGCGCTTCGTGCACGGGCATGCCCGCGCCGATCGCGGCGGCCATCGGTTCCTCGACGAGATACACTTTGCGCGCTCCCGCGCCTTCGGCCGATTCGCGAATCGCGCGCCGCTCGACTTGCGTCGACCCGTACGGCACGCACACGAGCACGCGCGGGCTCGGCCGGAAGTAGCGCGAGCCGTGCGCCTTCTTGATGAAGTGTTGGAGCATCTTCTCGGTGACGCTGAAGTCGGCGATGACGCCGTCCTTCATGGGGCGAATGGCCGTGATGTGCCCCGGCGTGCGGCCGAGCATGTTCTTGGCTTCGAGACCGACGGCCTCGAGCACCTTGCCTCCGCGACCGGGCTCCTCACGGATGGCGACGACGGATGGCTCGTTCAAAACGATGCCGCGGCCGCGCACGTAAATGAGGGTATTGGCGGTGCCGAGATCGATGGAGAGGTCGTTGGAGAAATATCCTAGAAGACTCTTTAACATTGAGGCCCAAGGCCGTTAAGTGAAACGTGGCGCGACTGTAGCAACGGGTAGGCCAATCCACAAGCGACGTGTATAGTTTAATGAGAAGTCGATCACCTTGCGCTTTGACGCGCAGTCGCACCGAGAAAACCCGTGCTTGGCCCCGATGACATTCGCCGACTCTGCCGTCTGGCGCGCCTCGAGATCACACCCGCCGAGATGGCCGACGTGTCGGCCAAGCTTTCGAGCATCGTGGCCATGGTCGGCGAGCTGCAAGCCGTCGCTACGGACGGCGTGGCGCCCATGGCCCATCCGCTCGATCGGCCCCAGCGGTTACGGCCCGATACCGTGACCGAGGTCGACCGGCACGAGCTCTACCAGCAGAACGCTCCGCTCGTAGAACGTGATCTATATCTCGTTCCGAAGGTCATCGAGTAAGGCCGCAAGGCCGAACGACCGCGCCACGCCGCGAGCGACCCAGCTCCCAGACGCTGCATGCATACACGTACTCTGACCCAGCTAGCCGGCGACCTGCGCGCGAGGCGTGTCTCCGCGACCGAGCTCACGCGCCATTTCCTCGATCGCATCGGTCGGTTCGACAAAACGCTCAACGCCTTCGTCACGGTCACCGGCGAGCAGGCGCTCACGCAAGCGGCCGCGGCCGACCGCCGGCTCGCGAAAAGCGAAGCCACGCTGCTCACGGGTCTGCCGATCGCGCACAAGGACATCTTCTGCACGTCGGGTGTCAAGACCTCGTGCGGCTCGCGCATGCTCGACAACTTCATCGCTCCGTATGACGCGACGATCGTCGACCGGCTCCAGAACGCAGGCGCGGTGATGCTCGGCAAAACCAACATGGACGAGTTCGCGATGGGCTCGTCGAACGAGACGAGCTTCTATGGCCCCGTGCGCAATCCGTGGAACCCGGCGCTCGTGCCCGGCGGATCCTCGGGCGGATCTGCGGCCGCCGTTGCCTCGCGCATCGCGCCGGCGGCGACGGGCACGGACACGGGCGGCTCGATCCGGCAACCCGCGGCGCTCACGGGCATCACGGGACTCAAGCCGACGTACGGACGCGTGTCGCGCTACGGCATGATCGCGTTCGCTTCGAGCCTCGACCAAGCGGGCACGCTCACGCGCACTGCCGAGGATTCGGCGTTGCTGCTCGAAGTCATGGCGGGCTTCGACGAGCGCGACTCGACGTCGCTCGACGAGCCCGTGCCGCGCTACTCGCAGCTCGTCAACGAGCCGTGGGACGACATCACGATCGGCGTGCCCGAGAACTTCTTCGACAAGGGGCTCGACGCCGGCAACGCGGCGGCCGTGCGCGCCGCGCTCGCCGAGCTCGAGAAGCTCGGCGCGCGGCTCAAGAGCATCGAGCTTACGCACCTCCATCACTCCGTGCCCGCGTACTACGTCGTCGCGCCCGCCGAAGCGTCGTCGAATCTGTCGCGCTTCGACGGTGTGCGTTTCGGCCATCGCGCGAACCCCCCCTTCGGGGACTACCAAGGGGCGCGCGCCGGCGACGACGATCTTACGACGTTCTACATGCGCAATCGCGGCGAGGGCTTCGGCGCCGAGGTCAAGCGCCGCATTCTCACGGGCACGTACGTGCTCTCGGCCGGCTACTACGACGCCTATTACCTGCAAGCGCAGAAAGTGCGCACGCTCGTGAGCGACGATTTCGCACGCGCGTTCCGCGAGGTCGACGTCGTGGCCGGCCCGACCACGCCGTCGCCCGCGTTCGGCATCGGGCAGAAGACCAGCGACCCGATCGAGATGTACTTGAACGACATCTACACGATCGCTGCGAACCTCGCGGGCTTGCCCGCGATGTCGCTGCCGTGCGGCTTCGTGCGCGACTTGCCAGTGGGGCTGCAGCTCATCGCACCGCCGCTCGCCGAAGCGCGGTTGCTCAAAGTCGCGCACTACTTTCAGAAAGCCACGGACTGGCACGAGCGCGTGCCGCAAGGCTACGCGTGACCGCCATGCAATGGGAAACCGTCATCGGCCTCGAAATTCACGCGCAGCTCGCGACGAAATCCAAGATTTTTTCCGGCACGTCGACGACCTACGGTGCACCGCCGAACAGCCAAGCGAGCCTCGTCGACTTGGGCTACCCGGGCGTGCTGCCCGTGCTCAACGCCGCGGCCGTCACGATGGCCGTGAAGTTCGGCCTCGCGACCGGCTGCACGGTCGCGCACCGCTGCGTGTTCGCGCGCAAGAACTACTTCTACCCCGACCTCCCGAAGGGCTATCAGATCAGCCAGTACGAGCTGCCGATCGTGCACGGCGGCCGCGTCGACGTCGTGCTCGAGGACGGCAGCACGCGCAGCGTCGGCATCGTGCGCGCGCATCTCGAGGAAGACGCCGGCAAGTCGCTGCACGAGGACTTCGCGGGACAATCCGGCATCGACCTCAATCGCGCGGGCACGGGTCTCATCGAGATCGTCTCCGCGCCCGATTTGCGCTCGGCCGCCGAGGCCGGCGCCTACATGCGAAAGATTCACGCGCTCGTGCGCTACCTCGAGATCTGCGACGGCAACATGCAGGAGGGATCGTTCCGCTGCGACGCGAACGTCTCGGTGCGGCCGCGCGGCGAGACGAAGCT
>DATFFV010000550.1:0-2618 GCA_035249885.1 Gammaproteobacteria bacterium
TCGGCTCGTACGTTTGCTCCACGCTTCTTTCAGACCCCGCCTCGCGGCGACGCCCTTGCGCTTCGCTAACCCTTTACCTCCATCAGGTTGGGTAGAGGACTTTCACCTCCAAGCTGTCGAACATGCTCGGCACACAAAAAAGAACCCCGCCGAAGCGGGGTCCAGGAAGCAGGGAGTGCTTACGATTTCTCGGACCGTATTTCCGATCTCAGAAGTTCTGCGTCTGAGCCGCGCCGGTAATCGTCACGTTGACCGCCGGCAGAAATACGACCGTCTCGTCGGTCTCGGGCTCGTCATCGGCCGCTTGGCACGTGAAGGCGACCGTGTAGTCCCCCGGCGAAAGCACCACGCGGTACGAGTAGACGCCGTCGGCGGGAACCACGTCGGCGGTCGCGATCGGATCGTCGGTACCGTCGATGTCGTCGGGTGTGACATTTGAGCCCGCGAAGATGTAGACGACGTTGCCGAGATCGAGATTCGCGTCATCCGCATTGCACGCGTTGGCGGCCAACGTGATCGTCTCGTTCGCCACGGTGCCGGTCAACACGCCGAACGCCGTGACCTCGAGCATGCGGAATGCCGGCTTCAGCAGATAGCCCGGCAAGCCGGGCGGATCGACGAGGCCAGTGCGCATGTCCCAGTCGAACAGGAATTGCGTCGACTGATTCTCGGGGATGTCGAAGCCGCTCACGAGCCGCACGCGACCGCTCGGGACGCGGAGCTCCTCTTGACCGCCGGTGACGGTCATGACGTACGAGTCCATGACGTTGTCGTGCTCGGCGCTGACGTCCATCGCCAGCCACTCGTAACGACCGGCCTCGATCGGCGCATCGTCGACGAGTAGCGCAGCGTTCGTATCGGTGAGCTCGAGCAGGTTGACCGTGCGTGGCCCGTTCGCGAGGGTGAGATCGATCGCGGGGCCCGATTCCGGCTTCAACGAAATACCCGTGATGTGCACGTGCACGGCCGTAACGCCGTCGACCGGTGCGTCCATCAACGACACGCTGAGCGACGCTTGACCACTCGAATCGCCCCCTCCCGAGCAACCGGCGAGCACTAGGGCTGCCGTCAGGGCGACGACTCTCCAATGGCGATACGCTGTCATGATGAATCTCCTTCCCGCTGGACTCCGGTTGAGCTCCGGTCGACTTGTCCTAACACGGGCCACGGGTGCCGACGTTTCGTTCAGTTGACATAACGATGAGCGCGGGATCAGTCTGCAAAGACATACACGTGTTCGACAGGCTCCGACCGCGGTACCGTGGAACCCCAATGCTTCCCGGCCGTGTTAGGGGATGAAGAGGTAGCGATGTGGTAGTCCGGCCTCTGCGAAAACGCGACGAGCTGTCGGGCGCGCTCGGCGAGACGGCCCCGCGACGGTTCGCGGCGGTCGTGCAGCCGCACTACGAGACGATGTATCGCATGGCCTTTCGGCTCACGCGCTCGGCTCACGATGCGGAGGACCTCGCTCAGGAGGTTTGCGTCCGCGCTTTTGCGCGGCTCGACGAGATCGAGATGCTCGAACAACCCCGCGGTTGGCTGCTGCGCGTGTTGTACCGGTTGTTCATCGACTCGATGCGCCGGTATGAGCGCAAGCATGTCGGCTCGATCGACGACGTCGACGACCACGTGCTTGCGTACGAAGGACCGTCGCCCGTCGAGGAGGCGGAGCGCGCGCTCGAGCGCCGCCGGCTCGACGCCGCGTGGAGGCACTTGGATCATGAGCAGCGCGCGTTACTCGCGCTGCACGACGTCGAAGGTCACTCGCTCGCGGAGCTCACGGAGCTCACGGGTTTGAAGGAAGGAACACTGAAGTCACGACTGCATCGGGCACGTGTACGGCTCGGCCGCTTGCTACAACGCGAGACGCCACCGACGCCCGGCGACCGTGCGAGGAGCTCGTCATGAGATGCGAAGAGGCTGTCGAGATTCTGCGAGAAACCGAGCATGCGGGCATTCTGCCGCTGCAAGCCGCGCGCGCTCACCTCGAAGGCTGTGAGGATTGTGCAGCCGCGCTGCGCGCCGTTTCCGCCTTGCGGGCCGAGCGCCATGCGCCGGCGCCCAAGGTCCCGGCACAGAGTTTTGCGCGAGCCATGGAGCGCGCGACGCATGCGCCGCGCGGCGACTTGCGCCGCGGCCGCGGCTTTTGGCTCGGGACCGCAGTGGGCGGGGCGCTGGCGGCAGGCATCGCCATCATCGTCACCGCCGCGTTGTGGCCGCAGGCCGTCGTAGCGCCCATCGGCAATCCCGAGGTTCGGCTCGCCCGCAACGAAGTACGCCAAGTCAGCATGTCGCTCGAATCCCCCGAAGCGCTCGCGGGCGCCGAGATCCACGTCGTGCTCACGGGCGGCGTTGGGCTACAGGGCTTCGCCGGCCGGCGCGAGCTGCGCTGGATGACGGATCTCGACCGCGGCGTCAACCAACTGACGTTGCCGCTCGTCGGCCTCGATGCGAGCGGCGGCCAGGTGACCGTGGAGGTGTACCACGGCACGAAGCAACGCACGTTCGTCATCGACGTGGAGCCCACGAGCCGCCTTGGCGACGCCGTTTGAACATAATGACGCAACCGAAGCCCTTTCGGATCGTGTTACGGACAGAGCGCATGGATCGCAGGAGGA
>DATFFV010000551.1:0-3979 GCA_035249885.1 Gammaproteobacteria bacterium
AACAAGATGGACAGCCTCGAGAAGCTGGTGCGCATCCAGAAGTATCACGTCGAGCGCGAGCGCGGCCGACGGCACGAACGGCGCGAGACCCGCAGCGGCGAGCCCGCCCGCGACGCCGCGCAGCACGTCGCGCCGGGAAGAGGTGCGCACGCCCATGTCCTACACGCCCGCGATCTCGCCCGTGCTGTCGCCGATGCTCGGAAGCTCGAGCCCGGCCTTGTTGACGACGGTGAGCAGCAGGTTCGAGAACGGGGTGTACTCGGGCAGCTCGAGGTGTTGGCCGCCCTGCAACGCGCCGTTCGCGCCGCCGACCAAGATGTTCGGCAGCGGATAGTTGTTGTGCCGGTCGCTGTTGCTCATGTTCGAGCCGTACATCAAGAGCGAGTGATCGAGCAATGAGCCTTCGCCATCCGGCGTCGCGGCGAGCTTCGCGACGAAGTCCGCGAAGCGCTGCACGTGGTAGGTCTGCACTTTCACGAGCTTGTCGATGCGGTCCTTGTTGTTCGCGTGGTGCGACAGCGGGTGGAACGCGTCGCTCACGCCGATATGCGTGTACGTGCGGTTCGTGCCCTCGGCCACCATGATGTACGACGCGACGCGCGTGATGCCCGCCTGATACGCGAGGTGGATGAGGTCGAACATGAGCTTCACTTGCTCGTCGAAGTTGGGCAGCTCGCCGATCGGCGCATCGGGCAGATCGAGGCCCGACAGATCCTGCTGCGAAGCCATCTCGACGCGCCGCTCGGTCTCGCGCACGGACTCGAGGTAGTCGTCGAGCACGCGTTGATCGGCGGGGCCGAGCTCGCGCTTCAGGTCGCCCGTACGAGCGCCGATCATGTCGAGAATGCTCGCGCGGCGCGCCGCCAAGATCGCGCGCTCCTCGGCGTTGTCGCCGGCGCCGAAGAGCTGGCGGAACACCTTGCGCGGGTTGAACTCCATGGGCAGCGGCGTCGTGGCGTTGCGGAACGACAGCGTCGAGCTGTAGTAGCAGGCACCCGTGCCGCAGGCCGCGCTCTGCGTCGGCGTCTCCGACGACACCTCGAGCGACGGCAGCACGGTGTCGGCGCCGATCTTCTCGGCGATCATTTGGTCGATCGTCGGCGCCATCGACGCGCCCGTGGCCTTCTGGTCGGGCTTGACGGCCGAGAGCCACGTGGCCGGCACGATCGTGTGCACGGAACCCTGCGGCGCCTTGTTCTCGAGGTTGCTGAACGACGCGACGTAGCGCTTGTACTGCTCGAGCGGCGAGAGGATCGGGCTCAGCTTGAAGCTCGCGCCGGCGCCGCTCGGCGTCCAGGCGTCGATGTCCTTGCCGTACGGCGTGTTCCAGAGGATCGCGCCGTGCGGGATATAGAAGAACCCGGTGCGCAGCTTCGGCGCGGCCGCGGTCTGCGCGAGCGCCGTGTGCGCGGGGATCATCGCGTCGAGCAGCGGCAGGCTCAGGCTTACGCCGGCGGCTTTGAGCACCGTACGGCGGGACAGATGCTTTTTCGTCAGGAACATGGCGTGACTCCCCTCATCGACCGGCTGGCGGCCTGCGCTTCTGCTTGCAGGCCCCTAAGGCGATCGGGACATTGTGGCCCAGAAAGGGCGGGACCGAAATCGAAGAATCCTTGGCCGGCGGGCTTCTTATGGAACGAACCCCGGAACACCGGGGCACTGGCGCGGATGGGTCGCCCTCCGCGACTGACAACCTGCTTGTCAATCGGACGATTTGACAACCAGGTTGTCAATCCCTGGACGGGGATACGCACACGCGGCCTCACGCCGGCCCAGGTCGGTTCCACCCGGCAGCCGCAAACACAGGCGTCCGGGTCTATTACCGGCCCGCGCCGGCGAGCGATGCCTGCGCCGAGCCGTCTGACTCGCGCCGCACGGCCTGCGTGCGAAACGCGTCGCTCTGCACGATGCCGGCGACCAGCGCCGCGAACCGGTAATCCTCGCGCCGAGCGGCTCGCACGACCGCGCGCACCTGCGGCATGTCGTAGTACTCGAGCTCGCGGCCGAGCGCGTACATCATGAGCTTCTCGGTCAGCGCTTGGACGAACTGGTCGTCGCGCGCGAGCAGCGCGGCCCGCAACGCGACCGGCCCGTCGATGGGGCGCGCGCCCGAGAGCTCCGTGCGCGCGTCGATCGGCGCGTTCGCGTCCTCGTCGAAGTCGCGCCATGCGCCAATGGCCGTGAAATTCTCGAGCGCCAACCCGTACGGGTCGATGACGCCGTGGCACGCGTTGCAGCTCGCATCCTTGCGGTGCTGCTCGAGCCGCTCGCGCACCGTCTTCGGCATTTCGCCCTCGGGCGTGGAGAGGTTCGTCTCGACGCCGGGCGGCGGCGGAGTCGGCGGCGTGCCCATGAGCTTGTCGAGCACCCACGCGCCGCGCAGCACGGGCGACGTGCGGTCGCCGTACGACGTGCGCAGCAACATCGAGCCCTTGCCGAGCAGCCCGTGGCGCACGGGGTCTGCGAGCGTGATGCGCCGGAACTGCGGGCCGACGACGCCGTCGATGCCGTAATGCCGCGCGAGGCGCTCGTTGACGAACGTGTAGTCCGCCGTCAGCAGCTCCTGCACGTTGCGGCCTTCGAGCAGCACGCTTGTCAAGAACAGCCGCATCTCCGCGGCGAAATCCCGCCGCAGGCTTTCCGTGAACTCGGGGAACAGCAGCATGTCGGGTTGCACGGCCTCGAGATCGTCGACGCCGAGCCAGCCCTCCGCGAAGCTCGTCACGAGCACCTCGGCGCGCTCGTCGGCGAGCATGCGCTCGACTTGGCCTTCGAGCACGCTCGGCTTTGCGAGCTCGCCCGACTCCGCGAGCGTGAGCAGCTCGTCGTCGGGACCCTGGCTCCATATAAAGAAGGAGAGCCGCGACGCGAGCTCCAAGGCCGTGAGCTCCTGGCTCGCGGCGGCGGGATCCGCCGTCGGCGCGATCGCGCGGTACAGAAAATCGGGGCTCGAGAGCACGGCGGCCGTCATGAGCTCGATGCCTTCGTCGAAACCGCCGGCGCCCTTGCGGCCTTCTTCGTAGAACGGCAACAGCCGGTCGAGATCCGTCTGGCTCACCGGCCGACGGTACGCTCGCCGCGCGAGGTTAGCTGTTATCTCGACGGCGCACTCGCGCTCGCGCTCCGCGACCTCGGGCTCGCAGACGAAGAGCTTCTGGCGGCTCGCGGTGCGCGTGAGGCCCGTGGCGTTGAACGGCCCCACCATGTTGATGCCGCTCGTGATGCCTGCCACGCGCGCGGCGCCGCCGAACGAGAAGTCACCGACGCCGCCGGAGATCTGCTCGTCGTCCGCGGCGCGCGAGCGCTCGATGAACGTGACGACGACCTCGTGCGTGCCGGCCGTCACTTGCAGCGGAATGTCCGCGAAGCGCTTCATGAGCTCGGCGCGCGCCGGCGCGCCGCCGGTATTGATGAGCGCGAGGTCCTCCTCGCCGCCGAGGTCGGCGCGGAACTGCTCGTTGCGGTCGACGAGCACGACGAGCGTTTGCCTGGTTTCGACCGCGCGCGGGTACAGGCCGGCGCCGAGATCGCCGCTGATCGTGAGGCGGTACTCGCCGTCGGCCGGGAACGTGTGCGTGAACTTCATGCCGCCGCGCGTGCCGAGCGGCAAGCCGGGAACGTACGCGCTTTGGCTCCCGGGAGGCGGCGCGGGGAAATAGGCGGTCGCGACCTTCGGCACAGGCTCGCCGACCGCGAGGTGCGCGACGGCGCTCGCGGCGTTCACGTACTGCTCGACGAACGCCGGCGACGTGGACAGCGCGGCCGCGATGTTCGTGAAGCCGTGGATCTCGATCTCCGCGGGCAGGTATTCCTCGGGATCGATGTCGACGTCGAGCAGCGCCTTCACGGCGTACGCGTACTCGGAGCGGGAGAGGCGCTGGGCGGCGACGTAGCCGGCGTGTGGCGGCGCGTGCTCGTCGATGTTTCGTTCGAGGGTTGCGATGAGACCGTCGATTTCGTCTGGCGACGGCTGCGGCTC
>DATFFV010000552.1:0-2411 GCA_035249885.1 Gammaproteobacteria bacterium
TGCGGCCGCCGCCGCGTCAGCCGCCGAGCCCGGTGCGCCGGGCGTCGCGCCGCGCTTCGAGGTGGACCCGTTCTGGCCGAAGCCGCTGCCGAATCACTGGATCTTGGGCTCGACGATCGGCGTCTCGGTCGACTCGCGCGATCACGTCTGGATCATCCACCGCCAGCAATCGTTGAACGCGCAAACCGAAGCGAGCGCGGGTCAGAACACGCCGACCGGCACCTGCTGCATGCCGGCCCCGAACGTCATCGAGCTCGACGCGGCAGGCAACGTGGCGGGCTCATGGGGCGGCCCCGGCGCAGGCTACGACTGGCCGACGTCGAACCACGGCATCACCGTCGATCACATGGACAACATCTGGATCGGCGGCAACGACGTCAAAGACGCTCATGTGCTCAAGTTCTCGCGCAACGGTCAGTTCCTGCTCCAGCTCGGCAAACCCGAGCAGCACCAGGGCAGCCACGACGCCGTGAATTTCTGGCGCGTCGCGGAAATCTCCATCGACCCCGCGGCCAACGAGGCGTACATCGCGGACGGCTACGGCAACAAGCGCGTCGTCGTCGTCGACGCGACGACGGGCGAGCGCAAGCGCTACTGGGGCGCGTACGGCAACCCGCCGGACGACACCGACCTGGGTCCCTACGACCCCGCGGCGCCGCCCGCGCAACAGTTCCGCAATCCCGTGCACTGCGCCGAGCCGTCGCGCGACGGCTTCGTCTACGTCTGCGACCGCGTCAACGATCGCATCCAGGTCTTCCGCAAGGACGGCACGTTCGTCAGCGAGCTGCGCGTGGCGCCCGAGACGCGCGGTGCGGGCTCGGTGTGGGACATCGCGTTCTCGCACGACGCGGGCCAGGCCTACATCTATCTCGCCGACGGCTTGAACGAGCGCGTCTACATCATTCACCGCGAGTCGATGCAGATCCTCACGAGCTTCGGCGACGGCGGCCGCCAGCCCGGCCAGTTCTTCGGCGTGCACAGCATCGCCGTCGACTCGCAAGGCAACATCTACACGACGGAAACCTACGAAGGGAAGCGTATCCAGAAGTTCGTCTACCGCGGTCTGGCGCCGATCCCGGGCGAGTCGCAAGGCGCACTCTGGCCGCAGTAGCGCATGCGAGCCGTCCTTACACACCGCGCGATTGCCGCGTGCCTTCGTCGTACTTCGTGCCGACAAGGTTCATTCTCGGTTAAAGCTCCGCTGAGCCGGCGGCTGGCATGGGAGCTTTGAGCCTCGACGTTCCGTTCTACGCCAATCCCGATGCCACGCACTGCTTTCAGGCCGCCCTCCGGATGGTCGTCAAGTATTTTCGGCCGGCCGAGGAGTACTCGTGGGCGCAGCTCGACGCGATCACGGCAAAAACGGAAGGCCTCGGCGCTTGGCCGTTCGCGGGCCTGACGTGGCTCCACGCCCAAGGCTTCGACGTGCGCAACATCGAGCTCATGGACAACCGCCGCTTCGCGCGCGAGGGCCGATCCTATCTCGTGGAGTTCTTTGGCGCCGAGCTCGTCGCCGCATCACCGCTGCCGCCGGATCTGTCGCCCGAGCAAGCGGCAGCCGCGAGCTTCGTGGACGCCGTGCACTGCGAAACCCGCATGCCCGATCTCGACGATCTCCGGCACCTCCTCACCGACGGTTATCTCGCGATCTGCAACGTGAATTCGCGCAAGCTCAACGAGCGCGAGGGTTACATGGGGCACTTCGTCGTCGTGACGAGCTGTGACGCGAACGAGCTCGTCCTTCACGACCCGGGGCCGCCGGGGACGCCACGACGGCGAGTGGCGATCGGCGCCTTCGAGAAGGCTTGGGCCTACCCGACCGAGCGCGCCAAGAACATCGTAGCGGTCAGGCTGCAGTCTCCCGGCCGCTGACCGCTCGCGCGCCGTTCGCGATTCGCGGTACGCTCGCCGTCGCATGCGCACGGATCCCATTCAGCACGAGATCGCCCAGGAACCCGCGAAGGCCAATGTTGTGCGTGTCATGCGCGTCGGTATGTGGGTCGCGTTCTCTGCGGCGTTCGGCTTCCTTTATTACCGCTACTCGCCGCTCTGGGGAACCGAGATCACGGGGCTCGCGGTCTCGTCGATGGGGCTGGCGTACGGAGTCTACGTCGTGCTCGGCGCCGTGCGCGGCTTTGCGCTGATTCCCGTGACCAATCTCGTCGTGCTCGCGATCCCGATCCTCCCGCCGTGGCCCCTGCTCGCGCTCACGCTCGTCGGCATCGCGATCTCGTCGGCGAGCATTTACGCGTTCGCTGGATCGCTCGGCCTCGCGAGGTATTTCGAGCGCAAGCACGCACGCAACACGGCGCGCGTGCGGGCCGCGCTCGAACGCCGCCCGACGACGATCGTGACCGCGTGGAGCTTCTTGCCCATCGTGCCCACGGATCTCATCTGCTACGTCTGCGGCG
>DATFFV010000553.1:0-3196 GCA_035249885.1 Gammaproteobacteria bacterium
ACCTCGAGGGGTTGCCGCTCGGCACGGTCGGCGGCCTCGGCGTCGATCATTACTTTCCGCTCGACGGCGAGTACGAATTCAGCGTCGCGCTGCTGCGCACGAACCTCGAGGCGATTCGCGGGCTCGAGCACTCGCACCAGATCGAGATCGCCGTCGACGGCGAGCGCGTGCTGCTCGAGACGATCGGCGGCGAGTTGGGGCCAGCTGAGCCCGGGCTCACGATCACGCAGCGTTCGGACGCCGTCGATGCGAGGCTCAAGGCGCGCGTGTTCGTCGCGGCCGGCGAGCGCCGCGTGACGGCCGCGTTCGTGCGCAAAGTCGGTGCAGGCACGAACCGCTTGCGGCCGTTCGACCGCAGCAACGCGGGCACCTACGACTCGACGGGCCGGCCGCACGTCAAGACGCTGACCGTGACGGGACCGTATGACGCCACGGGCACGGGCACCACGGCGAGCCGGCGGCGCGTTCTCACCTGCACGCCGAGCGGCGCCGCGGACGAGTTGCGCTGCGCGCGCGAAATTCTGGCGGCGCTCGCACGGCGCGCCTACCGCCGGCCCGTCGACGACGCCGACCTCGAGCGGCTCATGCCGTTCTACGACGAGGGCCGCGCGCGCGGCACGTTCGAGACCGGCATTCAGCTCGCGCTGCGGCGCCTCCTCGCGAGCCCGACGTTCGTGTTCCGCGTCGAGCAGGATCCCAAGGACGTCGCGCCCGGCGCCGCCTATCGCATCAGCGACCTCGAGCTCGCGACGCGCCTGTCGTTCTTCCTCTGGAGCAGCATCCCCGACGACGCGCTCATTGAGCTCGCGGCCGCGGGTCGCCTCCACGAGCGCGACGTGCTCGAGCGGGAGACGCGGCGCATGCTCGCGGACCCGCGCGCCGAGGCGCTCGTCGACAACTT
The DNA here is from genome assembly GCA_035249885.1 of Gammaproteobacteria bacterium. Taxonomy (GTDB): domain Bacteria; phylum Pseudomonadota; class Gammaproteobacteria; order Steroidobacterales; family Rariloculaceae; genus FEN-1219. The sequence goes on from DATFFV010000553.1 coordinate 902, forward strand.
CGCGGGCCAGTGGCTGCACCTGCGCAATCTCGAAAACTTCCATCCGAACACGGACGCGTTCCCGGACTTCGACAACGATCTGCGCCAGGCCGCGCGACGCGAGACCGAGCTGTTTTTCGCGAGCGTGCTGCGCGAAGACTCGAGCGTCCTCGAGCTCTTGACGGCCGACTACACGTTCGTCGACGAGCGGCTCGCGCGTCATTACGGCATCCCGAACGTCTACGGCAGCCGGTTCCGCCGCATCGCGCTCGGACCCGGTCTCGAGGCGCGGCGCGGGTTGCTCGGCAAGGCCGGCATCCTCATGGCTACGTCGCACGCCGACCGCACGGCCCCGACGCTACGCGGCAAATGGATCATGGAGAACCTGCTCGGCACCCCGCCCCCGCCGCCGCCCGCTGCCGTACCGCCGCTCGAGACGGAGCCCGGGAGCGCGCCGCGCACGATGCGCGAGCGCATGGAGCGACACCGAGCCACGCCCGCGTGCGCGAGCTGTCATGCGCTCGTCGATCCGCTCGGTTTCGCCATGGACAACTTCGACGCGATCGGCGGCTGGCGCGACTACGACGCGAGCAACGCCATCGACGCGAGCGGCGCGCTGCCCGACGGCACGCCCATCGCCGGCGTCGCGGAGCTCCGCGAGGCCTTGCTCGCCGACCCGAGCCTTTTTGCCGGCACGGTCACCGAGAAGCTACTGACTTACGCGCTCGGCCGCGGGCTTACGCATTACGATCAGCCCGTCGTTCGTGGGATACTTCGCGGCGCCGAGGCGAGCGATTATCGATTCACGGCACTCGTCATCGGCATCGTCCGCAGCACACCGTTCACGATGCGGACACGTTAGAGGGAATCGATGCTCATCGCCAAGAAGCACTTGCCCCGACGAACGGTGCTGCGCGGCCTCGGCGCCACGATTGCGCTGCCGTTCCTCGACGCGATGGTGCCCGCGCGGACGGCCGAGGCGCAGACCGCGGCCCGCGCACCGCTGCGGTTCGGCGGGGTGTACGTGCCGAACGGCTGCCCCATCGACTACTGGTTTCCGAGTGGCACCGGCGGCGCGCTCGAGATCAAGCCGATCTTGCAACCGCTCGAGCCGTTCCGGGATCAGCTCACGGTCATCGGCAACCTGTCGCGCGCGGGCGCGAACAGCGTGACCGATCACGCCGTGAGCTCGGCGGGCTGGCTCAGCGGCGCCGTGGCCAAGCAGACCGAGGCCGAGGACATCCGCGTCGGAGTGACGATCGATCAAGTCCTCGCGCGGCACATGGGCCAGGACACGGCGTTCCCCTCGCTCGAGCTCGCGACCGAGGATTTCTCGGGCTACATCGGCGGCTGCGTCCCCGGCTACAGCTGCACCTATATGAATACGATCTCGTGGGCCTCTGCAACCCTGCCGTTGCCCATGGAGATCAATCCGCGCGTCGCGTTCGAGCGCTTGTTCGGCCGCCCCGGCACGGCCGCCGAACGCGCGCAGCGCCGGCAGGAGAACCTGAGCATCCTCGATTCCGTGACGGCCGAGGCCCGGGCGCTGCAACGCGCCGTCGGCGGCGCCGACCGCAACCGGCTCGACGACTACTTGGGCAACATCCGCGAGATCGAGCGGCGCCTTACGCGCACCGAGGCCGAGAGCTCGGCGGCCGTCGAGGCGCTCACCGCGCCCGTAGGAATTCCGCAGTCGTTCGACGAGCACATGGCGCTCATGTTCGACCTGCTCGCCGTGGCGTTGGCGGCCGACCTCACACGCGTCTTCACGTTCATGACGGGGCGCGAGGCAAGCCAGCGAACGTACCCGGAGCTCGGGATGAGCGAGACTCACCACGACGTCTCCCATCACGCGCGCCAGCCCGCGAAGATGGCGCAGCATGCGAAGATCAACACGCACTTCACGATGCTGTTCGCGGAATTCCTTGCCAAGCTGCGCGCGTCGCCCGAAGCCAACGGCTCGGTGCTCGATCATTCGCTGATCGCGTTCGGCACGGGCATGAGCGATGGCCAAGCGCACAATTCCTACCCGTTGCCGCTCGCCGTCGTCGGCGGCGCCGGCGGCCGCATCCGTGGCAATCGCTTCGTCGTCGCGCCCGAGTGGAGCTCGATCGCGAACCTCTGGCTCGGCGTCGCGGGCCTCTACGGCAGCCCGCTCGAGACCTTCGGCGAGAGCACGGCCCGCCTCGATCTAACGGCTTGAGACGCTTACTCCTCTCTGTCGTGCTGCTGGCCGCGTGCGCGCCCGACGAGCCGGCGCCGGTGGCGACGACGCCCGACGGCACGACGGCGCTGCACTGGGCCGCGCGCGCGAGC
>DATFFV010000554.1:0-4742 GCA_035249885.1 Gammaproteobacteria bacterium
GTCTTCAACTTCGAGTAGCGTTAGTCCGCGAGCCCCATCACGAACGCCAAGGCGACATTGAGTCGCGCGATGTCCTGTTCATCGAGGCGCCCCACCTGCCGGCCGATTCTCTCGCGTCGAATCGTTACCGGTTTGTCGGCCATCACTTGTGACCGTGCGCGCAGACCATTCCGTTCCGTCGGCTCGATGGTGACGCGAAATTCGGGCGCCTCGCTCAACTCCGGTGTCATTTGGCAGACGACGATTGAAGCGTGTTCGGCGGGCAGAGCGTCGGTTTGAACGATCACTGCCGGTCGGGGCTTGCCATAGTCGCCAGCTGCGGCCACGGTGACGACGTCGCCTCGCATCATCGTGTGTCGAATTCCGCGACCGCTTCGATCCACCTCAGGGCTTCGAGCTCGCTGGTCCGGTCCAGGCCGGCCACGGCCTTGGCTACACGCCGGCGTACTGCCTTCGATCGCGCGTCCGGCACGACCAGACGGAGCTCGCGCAGGCCGCGAGCTCGCCGTCGCTCGCGCATTGCCCTCATCCTGTCAGCTACTCGTGCCACGTCCGTGTCTCCGTCGTAACGCGTTACACTGTAACGCGTTACGGACTGTGCTGCAATTTCGTCCTTCCCCCAACCTGTCCTGCGAGCAATACGATGGCTCGCGTACGACGCGCGCTCACGGCGGCTCTGCGCTATCCGAGCTCTTGTTCGTCGAGGATGCCGGGTCGTACGCCGAAAAGCTCTCGAGCTTCTCCTCGACCAGATCCGCCCACGTGGCCGGATCGTCGAAGTACATGCCCGTTAGGACGATGAGATAGATCTTGTTCCCGTCGCGCAACGAGTACACGTTGCCGACTGGGCTCGGTGTCCTCGAGGCCATAACCGAACGGCACGAGGTCCGCGGCCCTGAGCACGAGCGCCCTCTCGGCGTCGTCGACCGGCAGGTCGCTCTGACAACCCGCGGTGACGAGCACGCAGACGGCGAGAGCCGGCGCCGTGGACAGTAGTTTGTTCACGCGCCGACAACCCTCGGGTCGTCGCGGGCGCTACTGCTGCGCGGCTTTCTGTTCTCCGACGCGCGCGCCAGACAAGATGTTCGCCATGCCGTAGTTGCCTTCGGTGCAGGCGTACTCGTAGAGCAGGCCGTCGAGCTCCGTGAGCGGGTAGGTGCCGCCCCACGGCTCGGCCCACGTATCGGGATCGACCACCGTGAACGCGTACTCGAGCGTGTCCTCGTCGAGGCGCGTGATGCGCTCCGTGACGTGCATGTTCTCGCTCGCATTGCGCCAGGCGCTGTCGGGGTGGAAACCGGCCGTCTCGATGACGAACGTCTCGCCTTCCCAGCGGCCCACCGACGTGCCGTTCCATTGCGGCAGCAGGTTGTCGGGCAGCGGGCGGCCGTCGGTCGGGATGACACGCGGATCGCCCATCTCGCCTTGGACGACGACGTAGCCCGGGCTCTGGAAGATCTGCAGGTTGCTGTTGTAGCCGCGCGGCAGGATCGGCGGCTGCGTGCTCGACCAGATGATGCAGCGCTCGGTCAACGAGCGCATCTCGGGGCCGTCAAACTCCTTACCGCGGCGCGCAGCGGCGCGCGCATCGCGGCGCGCGACGGCAGCCTCCGTGAGCGGTGGTATGCGGCCGTTCTTCGGCTGCGTGACGATCGACGTGCGCAGGTTCAGCGAGGTGACGCCTTCGTTCTCGCTGAGCGCGAACTGGCCCATGCTGTAGTGGACGTCAGCCGCCGTGCCGGGCTCGGTTTCGTCGGCATCGAACTGCTGCTCGAGGCGGCCCTTTGCGAACTCGGCGTGCTCCTCGGCCGTGAAGAACTCCTTGTCGCCGAGTGCCGCGTTGCGCTCGAGCGGCGCCGTCGTGAACTCGGCGTAGGCACCCGAGATGTCGGGGTCGCCCCAGGCTGTCCGGCCAGCGGTGGGCTCGCCGCCGCTCTGCGCGCAGCCGACGAGCGGTAACGAGATGATGGCTAGTACGCCTATGGAGTATGTTGGGTTTTTCATTGGCTCGACGCTCCTGCCGAGGGCCCGGTGCCCGGCTTACGCAAATGCCCGTAGATCTTCTCTTCCGCGTACGGCTCGCACTTGAACTCGAGCATGCGGAAGTCCTCGTCGACGATGCGATAGAGCGGCATGCGAATCGTCCACGGCTGCGAGAAAACGGTCGCGTCGTCGATCGTCGCTTCGTAAGTCATGTGGTTGGGGCCGAGCGGCGTGTAGCGCTCGGTGATACGCGCGCTGCCGCTCGCGTAGTTGCCCGCGCGGTCGAGCCACGTGAGGCCATTCAAGCCCGTGACCTCGACGATAAACGTGTCGCCGTCCCAACGTCCGTTCGACCAGCCCATCCAGCTATCGAGCGGCGCCTCGTCGGTGCCGTCGACGAAGATGCGGCGAAAGCCCGTGGCGAACTGATAGGCGATGACGACGTCGCGCTCGTTCTGGAGGATCTGGAACGGGTAGGGCATGTACGTCGAGCGGGGCACCCCGCCGAGATAGCACTTACCCTCTGGATCCTCCGCGACGCGGTTCGCGAAGCGCCGGTCGCGCTCGGCGCGCGCGTCGGGAAGATAGGGAATGGCGCCGCCCACGACGACGCCCTGCCCGGGCGGCACGGCGAACTGCGCGCCAAGCTCGAGCACCACGGGATAATCGGAAACGTGCGGCTCGAGATTCCAGTGTGCGGTGTTGAGCGTCTGCCACACGCCGCTGAGATCGGGACGGCCGTTCGACGCGCGCGGAATCTCCGATCTGACTTGGGACTGGGCCGTCGCTGCGACGAGCAGAACGACCGTCAGAGCGGCCGCTGTCTTCATTGCGGTGGGGCGGCGTCGCCCGGTGTCTGAGTGCCGCCGAAGAACAGCGCGCGCCCGTCGGCGAACGTCATGTCGCGCCCGACGGCTTTGTTCGAGCCGTCACGCGTGCCGTAGCCTCGGATCACGAGCTCGGAGCCGACCGGGATGGAGTTCTTCGTGATGCCGCGCCGCACGAGCGCGTTCGGGCTACCGCCCTCGATCATCCACGTGACGGCCTTGCCGTCGTCGCCCACGACCTCGATGTGAATCCACGAGTGCGGGTTGATGAGCTCGACCTTCGTGACCTTGCCCTCGAGCGTCACGGGCCGGTTGACGTCGAACTCGGTCGCGAAGGCGTGGTGCGCGCGCGCCACCGCGGCCGGCAGGATGCACGCTCCGCATAAGATAACCAGCGTCGTCAGTCGCACGGCCGCTCCCCCTCGATATGCCTCGACACCGTCAGCGGAAATAATGCCCCATTCCCGGGCGCCGCGCCTAGGCGCGCAGGGTGAAGAGGGTGCCACGAGTCCTAGGATTTCTGCAGAGCTGCCGACTTGTGGGCGGAGGCACGCCATTTGCGCCCGGTAGCCCCTGGGCCGACAACCAGAAGCGACGAGCCGCTACGGGGCGCTCGACTTGGCTGAGGTCTTTTTTTGGCTTCCGGGCAGAAACCCTGGCGCCGTGCTCGGACAGTGCAAATCACTTGTCGGGCAGTCGAGGCGCGCCCACTGGCCGGGACATCATCATCGCCAACGCAGTTTCGAGCCGAATCACGCGACCGGTGAGGTCTTCGATCTTCGACTGCTGCGTCTTCACCGTGTCGGCAAGCGCGGCGATCTTGTCCTTCATCTGAATGACCGTGGTGAACGTCTCCCAGACTCGGTCGCCCAGGCTCATGAAGACTTCGCCGCGGCTTCCATCCGCGCGATACGGACATTCGACGCCTTCACGAAGTCGAGGGCATCGTCGATCATCGCGATACCCTCTTTCGCAGCGCGCTCGGCACGGTCGAGAAGGCCGAGCAACCCGGCGTCCATATCTGCCGTTCCGGTCGCTGCCCGCCGCACGAACTCACTCACGTTGAGCCCAGCCTCGTGCGCGCGCCGCCGGATTTCGCGCTTTTCCTTGGCCGTTAGCTGAACGACGAGCCGTTCGCTGGCGTTTGCCATGGTAAGTCCCCGGCGATGTACATCGGATGGACATCATAGCTCCCTCGGCGCGGCCGTCAACGACGCAGGATTGGCTTCACGCCGGACCATTCGGATCATGCCTGCGACAAAACTTAATGCAGGTCAGGTCCGCTCGGGCGGCGTCTGAATTTATACTAGAAGGGATCCCGCCGTTGCAGGCGGGTGCCGGCGCTCGAATCGGGGAGTAATAGCCATCGCATCCAAGCTCGTCATATCGGTCTCGTTGCTCGGTGTCGCGGCCGCGGCCGGCGGCGCACTCCTATGGGCCCACTCCCACTCGACGGGCTCGCAGTGGGCCGTCGTCGAGCGGTATTGCGTCGAGTGCCACAACCAAGACGACCTGGCCGGCGACCGGGCCTTCGACCGCCTGTCGCCCGACCGCATTGCCGCCGACGCGGAAACCTGGGAAGCCGCGATCCGCAAGCTCCGCGGCGGCCTCATGCCGCCCGCCGGCGGCCCGCGGCCCGATGCCGAGACCGTGGATGCCCTCGCCTCGTGGCTCGAGAGCGAGATCGACACGGCCGCGGCCGAGTCCTCGCCGGGCCGCGTCTCGCTGCGCCGGTTGAACCGCCGCGAGTACGCCTACGCGATCCGCGACCTGCTCGCGCTCGAAATCGACCCCAAGGAGTTCTTGCCCGAGGACAACGTCGACGGCCACTTCGACAATAATGCCGACGCGCTCCAGGTATCTCCGGCGTTCGTCAACCAATACGTCGACGCCGCGCGCGCGATCGCGCTCGAGGCCGTCGGTGATCCCAAG
>DATFFV010000555.1:0-2135 GCA_035249885.1 Gammaproteobacteria bacterium
TAGTGCTGGAAGTAATGCGCATTTATAATGCGCATCCGGATGCGCGTCAAGCCTGCAACAAGTGCCGCCGGGGCTAGAGCGGCCGGCGGCGAAACAGCCACGCGGCGAACGCGAGCACGGCGACGACGAACATCACCGCCCATGCGATCATCGCGGCGCTCGGCACCGAGACGACGCCGAACGGCCCGTTTTGCAACGCGACCGTCGCCAAGGGCTGCATCTCGTAGGCGGCCCGTCGCCACATCGCGTCCGACGGGCTCAGCAAGCTCACGATCGTGCCGACGTAGCGCGCCGTCGAATTGCCGAACATGCTCAAGATCTGCTCCATCCAGCCGGCGATGAACGCCACGCCATAGAAGCCGAACGCCACGATGCCGTTCGTGATCGTCGACAGTCGCACGCCGCCGGCAATCGTGATCGACAGCATCACGGCGGCTCCGAGCAGCATGAGCGCCATCGGCACGAGCACGGCGGGCGCCTGATAGTCCGCGAACAGACGCATGCTGAGCACGACGCCGCCGCCGAGTAGCGCGAGATACGCGGCCGTCATCGCCAAGTACGCGAGCCACTTGCCGACGACGATCGCCGCGCGATCGACGGGCTTCGACGCCAGCGTCTGAATGACGCCCGAGCCGATTTCGCCGGACAACGAATCGATGGGCAGCAGTATCGCGACCGCGACGACAAGGAAATTGACGACGTAGAGACCGGCAACCGTCAGGATCGTCGAGGCGACGCGCATTTCCACCATGTTGGTGACGCCGCCTTGTGCGGCGACGTGCCGAAAGCCGAAGTAGATCGCCGACGCGAACACGGCGAGGAACAACAACCCGCAGACGAGCGCCGCAAGCGCGATGCGCCGGCGGCGCGTTTCGAGCCAGGTCAGGCGCGCGATGAGCAGGGTGCCGCGCATGTCGTCAACCGGGCCTTTGGTCTTCGCCCATGACCTCGACGAACCATTCCTCGAGCGTCTTTCTGCGACAGCGGAGCTCGTACAACGCCACGCCGTGGGCGACGAGCCAGCGAACAAGGTCCGGCAGCACGCTCTCGGCGTTGGCATGCATGCGCACGAGCGTGTCGTCGCGCGTCACTCCGGTGCCGAACGCCGCGAGCCCTTCGAGCAGCGCGTCGTCGGCGCGGCCGACGCGCAACTCGACGTCGAGCGTGCCCTGTGCGCTCGCGAGCGAAAGCTCGTGCACGACGACGCCGCTTTTCACGAACGCGACGCGATCGCACGTGGCCTCGACTTCGCCGAGCAGGTGCGAGTTCAAGAACACGGTGGCGCCGCCGGCGCGCAGCTCGTCGATGACGTCGCGAACGAGCAAGCGGCCGAGCGGGTCGAGGCCAGAGGTCGGCTCGTCGAGAAACACGAGCTCGGGCGAGCCGAGCAGCGCCTGCGCAAGCCCGGCGCGCTGCGTCATGCCCTTGCTGTAGGTGCGCAGCGGCCGGTGGCCCGCGTCGTCGAGCCCGACGCGCAGCAGCAGCGCCTCGATGCGCGTGTCGAGCCCGCGCACGGGCAGCCCGAGCAGGCGCCCATGGAAATACAGCAGCTCGCGCGCGTTCAGGCAATCGTGAAACCGAAAGTGCTCGGGCAGGAAGCCGATGCGCGCACGGACCTCGGTGTTACCGAGCGGCGCCCCAAGCACCGTGCCGCCGCCCGACGTCGGCGCGACGAGACCGAGCAGCAGCTTCAGCGACGTCGTCTTGCCGGCGCCGTTCGGCCCCAAAAAGCCGAAAACCTCGCCGCGCGGAACGGCGAGGGACAAACCCGCTACCGCGACGTTGCGGCCGAACTCGCGCCGCAACGCCGCGGTACGAATAGCGTATTCCGGCATCTACCGCAGAGTTTGCGCGATCTCGAGCAGTTCTTCACAGCTGAGCGGCCCCGTGACCGCGAACGTCTGGTCACCCGCGGACCACATGAGCGCGCCACCGGGGAATTCCTCGTCGCGTGCGAGACCCTCGATCAACAGGCCCTCGTTGCCGGCCACGTTGATCGGGCGATAGGCGACGGCCTGCGACGGCACCGGCACGATCAACGTCGACCGCCAGTCGATCGTCACCGACATGCGGTACGCCTCGTCGCGCGACATGCCGAGCACGCGCAAGCCTGCGTATGCGAGCTTCGACAGATC
>DATFFV010000556.1:0-2299 GCA_035249885.1 Gammaproteobacteria bacterium
ACGCAGTTCCCGCAGGTAGCCGTCGCGGCATTCTAGTCTCCGTTGACTGGGTTGCGAAACGGACGTAGCTTTCGGACCGATGCAGCACGCCCTCGGAAGCCGGTCCCTGCTCGCCATGGGCGCGGTGCTGCTCGCGTGCGCAGCACCCGCGAGCGGCCAATGGCGCAACGCCCCGGAAGCCAACGCGCCGCGCACGGCGAGCGGCGACGTCGATCTCGAGGCCCCGGCGCCGCGGCACGCGAGCGGCCGCGTCGACTTGCAGGGCGTCTGGATGCCGGACGACAACCGCTATATCCGGGACCTTGCGCTCGACGTCGGCGACGACGGCGTTCCGTACCAGCCATGGGCGCGGAAGTTGTTCGACGAGCGCAAGGACGGCGCGCACTCGCGCGAGGACCCCGACGCGCATTGCCTCCCGCAGGGCGTGCCGAAGCTCGGCTACGTGAGTTACCCGTGGAAGCTCATCGAGACGCCAAGCTCCGTCGTGATCCTCTACGAGACGTTCACGTTCTGGCGGCAGATTTTCACCGACGGCCGGGAGGTCGACGCGGCCGCGAAGCCCGCGTGGATGGGCTACTCGACGGGCCGCTGGGAAGGCGACACGCTCGTCGTCGAGACGACGGGTTTCAACGGCAAAGCATGGCTCGACCAGCTCGGCCGGCCGACGACCGATCGGCTGCGCGTCGTCGAACGCTTCACGCGCACGCACTACGGCCACCTACGCATCGACGTGACGATTGACGATCCCGGCGCCTACACGGCGCCCTGGTCGGCGTCACAGGTCGTGCACCTACGGCCCGGCTGGGAGCCGCTAGAGTTCATTTGCGGCGAGAACAACAAGGACGTCGAGAATTTGCCGGGCGAGGGCGGGGCCATCGTGACGAACCTCGAGGCCGCGCGGCGCAAGGGCTATCTCGAGTAAGAACGAACTCCCGAGTGCGTCGAACGACCGCGCCTGCGAGTAGAATCCCACCCACGCTTCCCCGAGACACTTCGCTGTCCCGCCGGCGTTTGGAGGTGCCCATGGTCGCGTTCGGAGTGCGTCCGACGTCGAAGCCCTGCGCCGCCCTGCTCACGCTCGCCGCGCTCGTCGCACCGTGCGCCGCTGTCGCCGTCGACGTGCCTGCATTCGAAGATCGGCAGCTGCAAATCCTCGAAAAGATCGAGCAGATTCAATCGCGCGACGGACCGTATTCGCCCGCGCTGCTCGACGAGCTCAAAGGCTTGATCCTCATGTATCGCGAGAACCAAGAGCATGCGCTGGCACTCGTGGTCATCGAGCGGGCGCTGCAGGTTCTTCGTGCAAACAGCGGGCTCCACACGCTCGATCAGGTGCCGTTGCTCTGGCAACGCATCGAGAGCGAGGAAGCCATCGGTAACGACGCCGAGGTGTGGGACCTCGAGCAGGAGCTGCTCATGTTGGCGCGGCGGCACCGCGATAACTTGGAAGCGGTCCCCATCCTGCGCGATCTGGCCGATCGACAAATGGACGTCATCGGGCGCTTCGTCAACTTGCACGAGACCCCACCGCAGGTGATCCACGGCTGTTATTACAAAGAGTGGCCGGCTGCGGACGCCGGCAACTGCCACTCGGGCAGTCGCACGACCGTGGTCCAGGGCATGCTCGCGGACGCGAATCGAAACCACGCCGACGCAATCGCGATCCTGCTGCGCGCCGAGGCCTACTCGAGCGACGAGCTGCGTGCGCTCGAAATGGAGCTCGTCCGCGGCGCGGAGCTCATTCGGGAGGAATACGAGCACAAAGGCAACCGCGGCGTCACCGGGACCCGGACCAAGAACCGGGTCCCCGTGCCACTCGTGCCCTGGACGCGCGCTGCCGAGCTCGTGGAGCCGTGGCGTAGCCGGATGGAACCGGTCATGGCGTTGGCCGATTGGGAGCTGCCATACGACAGCGCGGGGACGCCCGAGGAAGACTTCCTGCAAGAGCTCGAGCCGAGGGAAGGTCGCTTCAGAGTTCCTTACTACCGCGGCCGACAAAGCTTGCGCCGGCTCTATGTGTACGAGGTCGCGGCTTCGAGCTCGCGGCTCGATCAGGCCGGCGCGATCGTGCAGATGGCCGATTGGGATCTGTTGTTCTCGAACAATGGGCTCGCGACCGAGGGCTACGCGCTCGCGCTCCGCATGCTCGAGGAAGCCCAAGTGGACGATGCGTCGATCGCGCAGCTCTTTGCGCCGGAGCAGCCCGTCGTGCTGCCGTCGTTCGAGCCGAGCCCGCTCGCGCGCGACGAGACGCGCTCGGCAACGGGCCACGTCGACGTCACATTCGCGATCACCAAGT
>DATFFV010000557.1:0-2779 GCA_035249885.1 Gammaproteobacteria bacterium
CGAGCAGGGCGCGGCGCATCACCCGGACGTCGACTGGACGTTCGAATACTCTCCCGAGAGCTTCTCCGGCACCGAGCCCGATTTTGCCGTGGCTGTCTGTAACGCGGTCATCGACGTGTGGCAACCGCAGCGCGGACAAAAGGTCGTGATCAACCTGCCCGCGACCGTCGAGATGACGACGGCGAACGTGTTCGCCGATCAGATCGAGTACTTCTGCCGACATGTGAGTCAACGCGAGCACATTCGCGTGAGCCTGCACACACACAACGACCGCGGTTGTGCCGTGGCGGCCGCCGAGCTCGGCCTGCTCGCGGGTGCGGACCGCATCGAGGGCACGCTGTTCGGCAACGGCGAGCGCACGGGCAATATGGACATCGTCACGATGGCCATGAATCTCTACTCGCAGGGCGTCGATCCCAAGCTCGACCTCGCCGACATGGGCCGCATCATCGAGGTCTATAAGCGCTGCACCGACATGCCCGTGCACCCGCGCCACCCTTGGGCCGGCGACCTCGTTTACGCCGCGTTCTCGGGCAGCCACCAAGACGCGATCCGCAAGTCGCTGGCGTTTCATCGCGAGCACTCGCTGCCGCACTGGGCCGTGGCCTACTTGCCCATCGACCCCAAAGATCTAGGCCGCCGCTACGAGGAGGTCGTGCGCATCAACAGCCAGTCGGGCAAGGGCGGCGTCGCGCTCGTGCTCGAGCGCGATCACGGCATCACCTTGCCGAAATGGATTCACCCCGCCGTGAGCCGCGTCGTGCAAGCGCAAGCCGACGCGACGGGCGAAGAGATCTCGTCGCGCCAGATACTCAAGCTGTTCGAGAAGGAGTTCCTCGGCGTACCCCCGGGCTGGCAACTGCAAGGCTACGATCTCCACTCCGAATCGCAGCGCACACACGGCAAGTTCCGGCTTGGCAAGGCGGGCGCCGAAGTCGTTTTGAACGGCGAAGGGCAGGGGCTTATCGAAGCGCTCATCGACGCGATCAACCGGCGCTTCGGCGTCAGCGTCGCCGTCGCCGAGTTCGACGACCACGCGATGTCGCCAGGCACCGAAGCCAAGGCGCTCGCATCCGTCACCGTCGAGATCGGCGGCAAGCAAGCGAGCGCCTGCTGTATCGACGAGGACACTTCGCTCGCGTCGCTCCAGGCCACGCTCTCGGCCGTCGGCCGGGCGCTTGCTGCGCAGAGCTTGCGGCAGGCCATCTAGATTTAGGCGTTGGCTGCGCGAGTGACGGGCGCCTCGGCCGATCCGCTCGTCTTCACCCCCGCGCGGCAGCTCGTCGCGCGCATGAAGAGCGGCGAGCTGTCGGCCGCCCAGGTCATGCGCGCATTTCTCGCGCAGATCGAGAGGGTGAACCCGCTCGTCAACGCGATCGTCACGCTGCGCTCGGCCAGCGAGCTGCACGCCGAGGCGGCCTGGGCCGACCGGCGGCTCGCGGCCGGCGAACGACCGGGTGCGCTGCACGGCTTGCCGATCGCGATCAAGGATCTCTCGCTGACACGCGGGTTGCGCACGACGTTCGGCTCGCTCGTCTACCGCGATTTCGTGCCGAGCACCGACGAGCTCTACGTCGAGCGCATCCGACGCGCCGGCGCCATCGTCATCGGTAAGACCAACACACCCGAGTTCGGCGCGGGCTCGCAGACGTTCAACGCGGTCTTCGGCCCAACGCGCAACCCGTATGACGTCGCGAAGACCTGCGGCGGCAGCAGCGGCGGCGCGGCCGTCGCGCTCGCGTGCGGCATGCTGCCACTCGCCGACGGCACGGATCTCGGCGGCTCGTTGCGCAACCCCGCGAGTTTCTGCAACGTCGTCGGCTTCAGGCCGTCGCCCGGCCGCGTCGCGCGCTTCCACGCGAGCGCCGGCGATACGCTCGGCGTGCACGGACCGATGGCGCGTACCGTCGACGATCTCAAGCTGCTGTTGTCGGTCATGGCCGGGCCCGACGTGCGCGACCCGCTGTCATTGCCAGAGCCCGGCGACGCCTTCGACGTGCCGCTCGAGCACGATTTCGCCGCGACGAAGGTCGCGTGGAGCGAACGGCTCGGCCTCTACCCCGTCGAGCCCGCGGTGACACGCGTGTGCAACGCTGCGCGCCCTGCGTTCGAGACCATCGGCTGTCAGGTCTTCGACGCGGAGCCCGATTTCGCGGGCGTCGACGAGCTGTTCCAAACGCTGCGCGCGGCGGGCTACGCGGCGGCCTATCGCAACGACCTCGAGCGTCACCGCGCACTGCTCAAGGACACGGTCGTGTGGAACATCGAGCGAGGTCTAGCGCTGACACCCGGCGATCATGCGCGGGCCGCGAGCCTCAAGGGTGCGCTCGACGCGCACATCGGCGCGTTTTTCGCGGAGCACGAGTTCCTCGTGGTGCCGACCGTGCAGGTGTTGCCGTTCCCCGTCGAGACCGACTGGGTGCGCGCGATCGAGGGCGTGGCGATGCACACGTACATCGATTGGATGGCCACTTGCTATGCGATCAGCTGCACGGGCTTACCCGCCATCAGCCTGCCGTGCGGGTTCTCGCCCGCGGGGTTGCCCGTGGGGTTGCAGATCGTCGGCCGCCGCGGCCGCGATTTGGATGTGTTGCGGCTCGCGGCCGCCGTCGAGCGGGCGACGCGCTGCGCCGCCGTGAGACCCGCACTCGCGTTGTGACGAGCACCGGAAGATGCTCCTGCGTTTAGGGCGTGTCCCGATCCTTGGCGCGCAGGAAAATGCTCCTGCGTTTACGGCGTGTCTCGATCCTTGGCGCGCCGAAAAATGCTCCTGCATTTT
>DATFFV010000558.1:0-6426 GCA_035249885.1 Gammaproteobacteria bacterium
ACGCGCTCGACCACGCTCTTATAGAACGTGTCGCGTGCGGCCGCATCGGGATAACGCGTCGGCGCCAAGACCGTTTCGGCCACGAGCAAGCCTTGGGCGTCGAAGCCCGGATCGACGGCGAGCACCGCTTGGTAGCTGCGCAACAGCAGACCCGCGCCGGCGAGCAGCACGACCGTGAGCGCGATCTCGCCGGCGACGAGCGCAGTGCGCAGGCGGCGCGTCGCTTTGCCGCGCGTGCCGACGGTCCTGCCGAACGCCGCACCGAAGTCGCGGCGCGCGGCCGCGAATGCAGGGCCGGCGCCGAACAGCAGCACGGTGACGAAAGCCGTCGCGATCGTGAGCGCGAGCACGCGCGGATCGAGACTGAGCGTGTTGCTCGCGGGCAGCGTGCCCGGCAGCAGGCGCGCCAAGTAGCCGAGACACGCGGCCGCGATGATGAGCCCGACGACGACGCCGGCGCCGGCGAGCACGACGCTTTCGGCCAAGAGCTGCCGCAGCACGCGGCCGCGCGCCGCGCCGAGCGCTTTACGGATCGCGAGCTCCTTCTGCCGCACCGTGGCGCGAGCGAGCATGAGGTTCGCGACGTTGGCGCACGCGATGAGCAGCACGAGCGCGACGGCGCCGAGCAGCGCGAGCAACGTCGGCCTCACGGTGCCCGAGAGCACGTCGTGCAGCGGCACGACGTTCGCGAGGGCGCCGCGGTTAGTTTGTGGGCTTTCGGCTTCGAGCGCCGTCGCCGTCGCGCGCATCTCGGCTTGCGCCTCGGCGAGCAGAACGCCGGGCCGCAGCTTGGCCACGATGTACCACGAGTACGCCGTGCGCCGCGCGAGCACGTCGGGCGCAAACGCCGTGGGAACGAATACCTCGTTCTCGCCCTCCGGAAAACGAAAATCCCGCGGCACGACACCGACGATCGTATGGGGGGAGCCATCGAGCGTGATCGTGCGGCCGACGGCCGCGGGGTCGCCGCCTAGGCGACGTAACCAAAAGCCTTCGCTGACGACGACGCCGTTGTTGCCGGCGTCTTCGGGCCCGAACGCGCGGCCGAGGATCGGCTGCAAGCCGATGGTCTCGAACAGATTCGGCGTCGTGCGCACGCCGGTGAGGCGCTCGGGCTCGCCGCCGTCGCTCGTGAGGTTGAACGAGGCCGACTCGATCGCGGTCATCGACTCGAACGACTGCGCGCGTTGCCAGTCGTCGTAGTGGCCCGGTGCGACTTGCATGCGCTCCGCCCCGCCGGTCGCCGAGAGATCGATCCAGAGCGTGACCAGGCGCTCGGCATCGGCGAACGGCAGCGGCTTGAGCCACACGGCGCTCATGAGGCTGAAGATCGCGGACGTCGCGCCGATGCCCAGTGCGAGCACGGCGACGGCCACGATCGTGAAACCCGGGCTGCGCGCGAGCGCACGCGTGGAATAGCGGAGGTCACGAGCGAGATCGCCGAGCACCGTCATGCCCGCGGGCCTGCAAGCCGTGTGCCACGCGCCGGGGCGGCACCGCCGCTTGGGCCGCCGCTCGGCGGCGCCGCGCTATCGTCCCGGATTCGCGCCCGGCGTCTCGATCGCGGGACGACTGTCAGCGCGGTTTCAGAACGCCATCGACAGGCCCACGAAGTACCGGCGCCCGAACGGATCGTAGTTGACGCTCGTGCTGCCGAGGGCGTTGTTCGTCGAATTCGCCCCGACGACCTCCGGCTCCGCGTCGGTCAGGTTGTCGATGCCGGCGCGCAGCTGGTAACGCTCCGACAACGTCCAGTCCGCGAACAGGTCGAGCTGGTCGTGCGCATCGATGTCGCGAAGATCCGCCGCGTTCCCCGTCGGCTCGAGCGCCGGCAAATGCTGCCAACGCAGGCCGAGGCCCCACATCGCGCGTTGATAGCGGACGGTCGTGAAAACCCGGTAGTCGAACGAGGAATTGAACGCGGTGCCGGTGTACTCGATCGGAATGGCGCCCGGGAACGCCGTCTCGGCATACTCGTCGAGGATGGTCGCCTGGAAGTTCGCGTTCAACGCTCCGCCGTCGCCGACGTCGAACCGCAAGTCCAACTGTAGATCGAGACCTTTCGAGGTGAGACCTCCCTGGTTGAAGTAGCGAGCGTCGAACGTGCGAGCCGCTCCGGTGGCCCCTTGCTGCGGCGTGCTGCCGACATACTCGCGATTGATCAGCGCACAGAACGGATTGCCGGCCGCGAGCTGGGCTCCTGTATACGTTCCGGGCGCGGACGCAACCAACGGATTGAACGCGGGATCCATGCACTGCCGGTAGATCGTCGCGAACGCCGGCGTGCCGATCGCTTCCGTGACGTCGATGTCGAACAGGTCGGCGGAGAGCGTCACGGTGTCGAACGACAGCACCATGCCGAAGGTCAGGGTTTCCGCTGCCTCGGACGCTAGACCGGGGTTGCCTTCGACGATGCCGATCGAGGCCGGGAAGTTGAACGTCGCGCCGAACACGTTGTACATCCACCCGTCGGCGCTCGGCGTGCCGGGCACGTAGAGGGACGGCGGGGCGCCATCACGCACCATCAGGTGTTGGCAAAGCGTTTGGAGGTTGAACCGGTTCGGGTTGGCGGCCGAGTTGCCATAGACGGGCGTGGCGGGCACCCACGAGCCGCACAAGTCTTGAGCGTTGAACTCGAGCACACTGCCGCCGCGCGGCGTGAACAGCTCCGTCACGTTAGGCGCGCGGTTCGCCACTTGCCGGCCGCCGCGGAATCGGAGCCGGTCGTTGACGCTCCAGTCGAACAGAACCTTGTACGTGTCGATGGTGCCGACCGTGCTGTAATCCGACCGCCGGAAGCCCGGATCGATCTCGAACGACTGCACGAACTTTCGGTCGCTGACGAGCGGTATTGCGAGCTCGCCGTAGATCTCGGTGACATCGGTAGAGCCCGCGACCGTGACCGGCAGAATGATGTTTTGAATGACGCTCGGGCGGTCTTGGTTGGCGTTGAAACCGGAGTCCGGATCGAAGTTGAACTGTTCCTCGCGATAGGTCGTGCCGGCCGCGAACAACAGCTCACCGGCCCACATCTCGAGCAACCCGCCCGAGACGTTGGCCTCGACGATGTCCTGCGTCAGCGTCGTGACGTTGTTCATCCTGAGCACGATGTAATCCGCGCAGTCCTGCGATACGGACGGCGTGTTGTTGACGGTGCCGTTCGCATTGAAGATCGGCAGGCCGGACGTGCAATGGCCGGTCACGGCGAGCGGAAAGAAGCCCGGCAGCGACGAGATGTCGAAGTTCTGACCGTACAGGTCCGCGTTGAACAGGTTCTGCAGCCTCGGCTGGAACGGGAATCCTTCGGGCTGGCGCGCGTTGACGGTCGTCTTGCCGTGCGAGACGGAAGCCTCCCAATTCCAGTCGCGCTCGTTGACGGCGAAGTCGCCTCGCACGCCGCCGATGATCTGGTACACGTTGCCGGTCGTCTCCGTGACGAAGTTCGGTATGTAGTCGAGGCCGCCGGCATAGGTCCAAGGAGCGTCCGGGACCGGCCGCGAGGCCAGCAGCTCCCCGAGTTGCGGGGAGACCGGGTGTCGCCCGCCCATGGCCGGCATCTGGCCGAACTGCGGGGAGGCCGGATCGTCGACGGCGGGGTTGAACGGCACGGTCGGCGACCAGACGTTGAAGGCCCCGGACACGAACCCGTACGAGCGCGCGAAGGTCTCCGAGAAACGAGCCGTCGCGAAGGCCTCGACCGAATCCCCGAGCGCATACCGGCCTTGCCCGAAGATCGAATAGCGCTCGAGCGGCAGCTGCAGATAGTTGTGCTCGCGGTCGATGTAACCGAGCGACCCGTCCGGATTGATCTTGAAGGCGTTGGGACCGTCGCCGCCGATCGGCCCGGTATAGGGGTGAGCCGGGTCGTCCGGGTTCAACGCATTGAACACGTTGCCGTTCTGATCGATGACGTAGTTCACCGCGGGCGGCAGCCAGCCGGCCGTCGGAGCATTGAGACCGTTGACGACGAACGTCGACAGGTTCGAGCTGCCGATGCCGCCGGCGTTCGTGCCGGGATCGTTCCAACCCTTCACGACCCAGTCGCGGTCGCGCCCCATGACGATCTCGCGGCGCGCGTAGTCGAACCCGAGCATGACGTTGCCGTCGTCGCCGTCACCGAAGTTCGTGCCGAAGAGCGCGCTGACGAGCGCCTCCTGCCCGTCGCCTTCCTGGCTCGCGCCGTATTGGACGTTGAAGTCGACGCCTTCGAAATCGCGCTTCAGCACGAAATTGACGACACCGGCGACGGCATCGGCGCCGTAGACGGCCGCGGCACCGCCGGTGATGACCTCGACCCGGTCGATGGCCGATGCCGGAATCGTGTTGACGTCGACGACGAGCTGGCCGTTGACCGGTTGCACGCGCCGCCCGTCCATGAGCACGAGCGTGCGGTTAGTCCCGATGCCGCGTAAGTCGAGCGTCGCCGCGCCCGGCGCCGCGCTCGCCGACGGAAACGGCGTATTGGCTTCGCTGAGCTGGGACTGCGAGCCCGCAATGTTGAACTGCGGCAGCTGATTCAGCGTGGCTTCGATGCCGAAGCTGGACCGCTGACTGAACGCCTCCGCTTCGACCGTGACGATCGGCGTCTGCGCGGAGTAGTCGCGGCGCACGATGCGTGAGCCTGTGACGGTGATCTCTTCGAGCACCTCCTCCTGGGCAAGCACCTCGATGTGGGCGGCAAGCCCGAACGCGAGCACGAAAGAGACCAGGAGCGAATTGCAGCCGATGCGGTGCGCGTGCATTTGAATCATCCCCCGTTAGATATTGTCGGCGCGGCGGGCCGAGTATGGGCTGATCCCCACTGCCGGTACAATCCCGGCGTACAACCATCACCGGCCCCCTCATGTCGCAACGTCTCACCTTTTTTAGTATCGCGCTCTGCGTGCTCACCGGCATGCCCGCCGCCGGTCAGGAAGTCGCGCTGTCGTACACGGCGGCGCAAGCCGAGGCCGGACGCGCCGCATATGCCGAGACCTGCGCCGTGTGTCACGGCCCGAATCTCGCCGACGGCCCGCTCGGCGCGCCGCTCAAGGGCGATGCGTTCATGCGCAAGTACGGCGGCAAGCCCGTGCGCACGTTGTTCGACGTCACGCGCACGACGATGCCGACCGCGAATCCGGGCTCGCTGCCCATCGAGACGTACGCCGCGCTCGTGGCATTCATGCTCGAGCAGAACGCCATCGTCGCCGGCACGACGCCCTTGCCGACGGATGCGCAGCGACTCGCCGCGATGCAAGTGCCCGCCGGCGGGTTCAGCTTCATGGCGTTCTCGCCGTACACGGCGCGGCCCGCGGTCGCCCGGCCGACGCCGCTCGACGATTTCACGGCCGTGACCGACGACGCGATCGCGGAGCCGCCGCCCGGTGATTGGCTCGGCTGGCGGCGCAGCTACGATGCGCAGGGCTTCAGCCCTTTGAACGAGATCGACGCGCGCAACGTCGGCGATCTCACGCTCGCCTGGAGCTGGACGATGCCCGCGGGCTCCGCCGAGAGTGTGCCGCTCGTGCGCGACGGCACGATCTTCGCGCAGGCCTACGGCGACATCGTCCAGGCGCTCGACGCGAAGACCGGCGACCTACTCTGGCAGTACACGCATACGCTCGAGCAAGGTGCGTCGCCGTTCCACAAGCGCGGTCTCGCGCTGCACGGCAATCGCTTGTATCTCGGCACGTCGGACGTGCACGTTGTCGCGCTCGACGTCGCGACGGGCGAAGTCGCTTGGGACACGACGGTCGGCGATTTTCGCCGCCGCGAAGGCTTGAACGGGGGGCCGCTCGTGGCGCGCGGCAGGGTCTTAGTCGGCACGACGGGCACGGGCGTCGCCGCGAAATTCGGCGGACCGCAGATCGTCGGTCTCGACGCCGAGACCGGTGCGGAAGCGTGGCGGCTCGGCACGATCGCGCGGCCCGGCGAGCCCGGCGGCGAGAGCTGGAACGGCATCCCGTTCGACGAGCGTAGCGGCGCGTCGATCTGGACGCCGGGCAGTTACGACGCTTCGACGGGGCTCGCCTACTTCGGCACGGGCAACACCTATGACACGGGGCCGCTGCTGCCGCCGAGCACGGCGCCCGGGGTCACGAACGACGCTCTCTACACGAACTCGACGCTCGCCGTGAATCCCGACACGGGCGCGCTCGTCTGGCACTTCCAGCACTTCCCGAACGATCAGTGGGATCTCGACTGGGCGTTCGAGCGGCAGGTCATGGACTTGCCCGTCAACGGCGCGCCCCGGCGCGTCGTGCTCACGGCCGGCAAGATCGGCATCTACGACGCCGTCGATGCGCGCACGGGCGAGTTCGTGTTCTCGATCGACTTGGGATTGAACAACATCGTCACCGAGATCGATACGCGCACGGGCGAGAAGCGCGTCGATCGCAGCCGTTACCCCGACGGCAGCGTGCAGCTCGTGTGCCCGCACGGCGCGGG
>DATFFV010000559.1:0-3118 GCA_035249885.1 Gammaproteobacteria bacterium
GTTGGGCGACGGCGAACGCTTGATGAGCTCGATGATCTCGTCGATGTTGGCCAACGCCACCATCAAGCCTTCGAGGATGTGGGCGCGCTCGCGAGCCTTGCGCAGATCGAACAGCGTTCGCCGCGTGACGACCTCGCGGCGGTGGCGCAGGAACGCGTCGAGCATCTCCTTGAGCGACAGCAGCTTCGGCTGGCCGTCGACGAGGCTGACCATGTTGATGCCGAAGACACTCTGCAGTGGCGTCTGCTTGTAGAGATTGTTGAGCACGACGTCGGAGAGCTCGCCGCGCTTGAGCTCGATGACGACGCGCATGCCGTCTTTGTCCGATTCGTCGCGGAGCTCGCTGATGCCCTCGATGTTCTTGTCGCGGACGAGCTCTGCGATCCGCTCGATGAGGCGCGCCTTGTTGACCTGATACGGCAGCTCGGTGATGACGATCGACTCGCGGTCGCCGCGCTCGCCGAGAGGCTCGACGTGCGTGCGGCCGCGCACGTAGATGCGGCCCCTGCCCGTCGCGTACGCGCTCACGACGCCCTGAATGCCGTGAATGAGCCCGGCCGTCGGGAAATCGGGCCCCGGGATGAGCTTGATGAGATCGGCCATCGTGAGCTTCGGCTCCGCGAGCAACGCGAGGCAAGCGTCGATGACTTCGCCCAAATTGTGCGGCGGGATGTTCGTGGCCATGCCGACGGCAATGCCCGACGAGCCGTTGACGAGCAGGTTCGGGATGCGGGTGGGCAGGACCGTGGGCTCGCGCTCGCTCTCGTCGTAGTTCGGGGCGAAGTCGACGGTTTCCTTGTCGATGTCCGCGAGCAGCTCTTGCGTGATGCGCGCCATGCGCACTTCGGTGTAGCGCATGGCCGCCGGAGCGTCGCCGTCGACCGAACCGAAGTTGCCCTGGCCGTCGACGAGCAAATAGCGCATCGAGAACGGCTGCGCGAGGCGCACGATCGTGTCGTACACGGCCACGTCGCCGTGCGGGTGGTACTTACCGATGACGTCGCCGACCACACGGGCCGATTTCTTGTAGGGGCGATTCCACTCGTTGCCGAGCTCGCGCATGGCGTGCAGGACGCGGCGGTGCACGGGCTTGAGCCCGTCGCGGACGTCGGGCAGCGCGCGGCCCACGATCACGCTCATCGCGTAGTCGAGATACGACTGCCGCATCTCGTCTTCGAGATTGACGAGGATAACTTCCTTACCTACGGCCATCGTTTCCGCTCAATACAAAAGGGCCCGCCCTCCACCCGCCCGCGGCGGCGCGGAGGGGACCCGAGATCGACTAGGTATGAGTTGGGCCGGGCAATGCCGACGACCGATTTTGCGGCTCTTGCATCACCCGGACGACACATCCAAGTGCCCAAAAAACAAGGGAGAAGTCTAGCACATGGCCCGCGCGTCCCGTAGCGCCGATCGGCCTTCCGGAAGCTATACTGACGCGGCTTTTTTGCGAGCGCCCGAACAGCCGATGCAAACGATCGACGCTTTGATTTGTCCGCGATGGACCATCCGCGTCGAGCCCGAAGTCATCGCCGAGGAAGGTCTCGCGGTCGCGATCGATGCCGGTCGCATCCTCGCGGTCCTGCCGCTCGCGGAAGCCGAACGTGCGTTTTCGCCGCGCGTCCGCCACGAACGATCGAGCCACGCGCTGCTGCCGGGGCTCGTCAACGCCCATACACATGCCGCGATGGCATTGTTTCGCGGCCTCGCGGACGACTTGCCGCTCGACGTCTGGTTGCGCGGCCGAATATGGCCCGCCGAGGCCCGCTGGGTCGGGCCCGAGTTCGTGGCCGACGGTACGCGTCTCGCGATCGCCGAGATGCTGTTAGGCGGCATCACGTGCTTCTCCGACATGTATTACTACCCCGACGTCACGGGCAACGTCGCGCAAGAGCTCGGCATGCGCGCCGTGCTCGGCATGATCGCGCTCGACCTGCCGACAGCCTGGGCCGCCACCGCCGACGAGTACTTGCGCAAGGGGCTCGAGGTCCACGACCGCTTCAAGGCCGACCCGCTGATCAGCACGGCGTTCGCGCCGCACGCACCGTACACGGTCGGTGACGCGACGCTCACGCACATTCGGCGCTTAGCCGACGAGCTCGACCTGCAGATTCATATGCACCTGCATGAGACGAGCGCCGAGATCGACGACGAGCTGGCGGCGAGCGGGCGGCGACCGCTCGCCCGGCTCGCCGCGCTCGGCTTGGTGACGCCGGCCCTCATCGGCGTGCACGCGACGCACGTGTTGCCCGACGAGATCGCGGCGCTCGCCTACGCCGGGGCGTGCGTCGTCCACTGCCCGCGCTCGAACTTGAAGCTCGCGAGCGGCTTCTGCCCCGTGGCCCGGCTGGTCGACGCGGGCGTGACCGTCGCGCTCGGCACCGACGGCGCCGCGAGCAACAACCGCCTCGATCTGTGGGCCGAGATGCAGACGGCGGCGCTGCTCGCCAAGCAGGTCGCAGGCAGCGCCGCCGCCCTGCCCGCCGCGCAGGCGCTCGAGATGGCGACCATCAACGGCGCACGAGTGCTGGGCCTCGTGAGCGAGATCGGCTCGGTCAGCGCGGGCAAGGCCGCCGACGTCATCTGCGTGGATCTTTCGGGTGTCGAGCATCGCCCGTTGCTCGATCCCGTCTCGGCGCTGGTTTACTCTGCCTCTCGGGACGACGTCACGGACGTTTGGGTCGCCGGCGAGCACCTCGTGTCCGAAGGCGTTGCACTGCGGCTCGATGTCGCCGAGATCGCGGCCACGGCGGATCGCTGGGGCCAGCGGCTCCGGAAGGAGGCATGACGATGGCCAACGTGGATGCGGCCGAGCTCGCGAAGTTCGCCTCGCGCGCCGGCGAATGGTGGGATCCGCGCGGCGCATTCCGCACGCTGCACGAGATCAACGAGCTGCGCCTGAACTACATCGCACAGCGCTCGGAGCTCAAGGGCGCAGACGTGCTCGACGTCGGCTGCGGGGGCGGCTTGCTCGCCGAGGGCCTCGCGAGCCGCGGCGCGCGCGTCACGGGCATCGACATGGCGCCCGAGAACGTGGCCGCCGCCGCGCACCATGCCGCCGCGGGTGCGCTGACCATCGACTACCGCAGCGTCGACGTCGAGGATCTCGCGCGCGAGC
>DATFFV010000560.1:0-2843 GCA_035249885.1 Gammaproteobacteria bacterium
CGTACCTGCGGAAGGCGACGGCGCCGACGCCTAAGACGCGCACCCGCCGCTCGACTAGAGCGAGTGGCTCCTGAAGAACTCCCACATCGCCGCCGTCGCGTCGACCTCGTCGCGCGCCCAGCGATGCACGAGCCCATCGACGCGCACGAGCCGCACCTCGGCACGGCAACCACGGTAGCTCAGCGTCGACAGCGGCCCCGGGGGATCGTCGAGCACGGCCTCGCCCGCGCAGCGGTTGTGGCGCGCCCAGCCCGCGAGCGCATCGGGCACGCTTTCGAGCCACTCGAGCCCGCGCTGCTCGACGTGGCCGTCGTAGGTGTTCTGCGGATCGGCGAGGCCGTGGAACGTGAGCACCGGGATCGCCCGCCCCTGGCAAGGGCCCGGCCACCGCAAGCCCGCCATCGGCGCGATGGCCGCGATGCGATCGTTGAGCCGGCACGCGAGCAGCGACGACATGCGCGCGCCGCCCGAGAAGCCCGTCGCGTACACGCGCGTACGATCCGTGCACACGCGCGCCGCGACGTGATCGATGACATCCGACACGTACTGCACGTCGTCGGGACGATCGGCCGTCACGGGCACGTTCCAGCGGTTGCCCTCGGCCCCGGCCTGCAAGGTCGCGACGGCAAAGCCCTCGCTCGCGGCCAGCGCCTCGAAGCGGCTCGTGCCGGCTTGGCGCTCCGCGGTGCCGCCGCTGCCGTGCAGGTCGAGCACGAGCGGCAACGACGCGCGGCCGTCGTAGCTCGGCGGCACGAACAGCCGATACGTGCGCTCGCGGCCGTCCGACATGAGCTTCTGCTCGGCGACACCCGCGGCGGCGCGCAGCGCGCACGCGCTCGAAGGCGACGTGTCCGCGCTCTGCGCCTGTGCGACGGGCCATAGAGCAACCGCCGCGGCGAGCGCGGCAACGACAGCGGCAACACGCATGGGACCCCCGTCAGTTGTCGAAGTTGAAGATGTCCTCGGTCTCGGGCCGCGTCATGCCCTGCTCCCAATACTTCTCCCAGATGTGGGCCCACGGGCGGCCGTACATGTCGGGCACTTCGTACTGGATCACGGCGCCGGGCGAGACCGGCGTCGGCGTGCCTTCTACGGGAAAGATCGTCTGCACGCACTCGATGAAGACGTACGGGTCGCCCTGGTCGAAGCCCGAAAGCTTCTGGAAGTTGCGCACGATGCGCACGGGCTCCACGAGCGCTTCGGGATCGTAGAAGATCGACTCGTGATTCAATCCCAAGAACTTGCCCGCCGCATCGCGATTCGGCGCGTAGATTTCGATCGTCTGGAGCTTGCTCGAGTGCTCGGGCGCCGCGTGCACCTTCCAGCCCTGGATGTTCGACGTCCAGGTGATGAGCGTGTCGTTGTCCCAGAAGCCGATCGTCTCGCCGTACCAGCGCGGCACGTCCGCACCCAAGCGCGGCACGGCACCGTCCATCTTGAACTCGCGGCCGATGTGCACCGTGGTGATGAAATTGCGCGCAACGCCCGCGACGATCTGCACGACCGACGGCGTCGCGATCGCGTAGTGCTCCCAGACGGCGGCCTCGTGCCAGCGGCGCATGAAGCCCTCGGGCCAGCAGTACTGCGACGGCCACATCGCCTTGTTCGTGTTGCCGTGGTGGTAAGCCTCTTGCACGAACCGCGTCTGATACTCGGGCGTCAACAGCGACAAGACCGTCGGAATCTGGATGTGCCGCATGCGATACCAGTTCTGGTTGTTCGGCGTGCGGCCGGGATGCTGGTAGCGGCCCGTCCAGTCCTCGAGCGATGCGGCCGTCGGCTTCTGGGTCGCGCCGCCGCGCTTGGTCGTCTCGGCTAGCAGCGCAGCGTAGTGCTCCTGCGCCGTCTTGAACGGATACGGGCTCACGATCGACTCGCGCGGATAGTCGCGGTCGCAGACACCCCAAGCCGCCGACGCCGGCGGGTCGTCGCCGATCGTGCCGCGGCGGTTGCCGCCCCACGCGTCCTCGATGGCCGCCGAGCTGTTGCAACGGAAGTAGCGCTGGTCGCTCCAGAGGGCGCGGTCTTGGTAGAAATCCTTCGACGTGAACAGGTCGACGGGCAGCGGCTCGACTCCGGGCGGGGTTTCGCGCGAGCCGATGAATGTGCCTTCGTCGGCGGCCGGCCGCGGCTGGCCGAACGAGCGGCGGATGGCCGCGCCCACGATGTCCTGCTGGTTGATGTCGACGAGCAGCGGCGCCGCGCGGCCCACGCTCTTGAAGTCGATCTTGGCCGTTTGTTGCGCGCCGGCGGCCGAGCCGAGGAGCACACCAAGCCCTAAGGCCGCCACGCGCATCGTGTTGTTCTTCATCGAATCCTCGTTGAGCCGTTGGTCGCGCAGATAGCGCGCCGTTGGGGCGATGTTAGTTTCAAACGGAGGGGTACGCCACGGAAGCGCCGCGCCTGCTGCGCTCCCGCTCGGGCGGCATCACATTTCTTAAGGTGTGAAGAGCTCGGCGACCGCGAGCTCGCCCAATCCGCCCGGCAGCTCGAGCGTGCCGTCCCGAAGCTCGTCGCGCTCCGCGTACTGCCGGCCGCTGCCGCTGGGCCGGCGATGGCGCCAGACGCAGTTGTCGACGAGATCGACGACCCAGTACTCGGGGATGCTGTGAGTCGCATAGAGGCGAGCTTTGACGTCGAGGTCGTAGCGCAGCGTCGAATCGCCGACCTCGGCCATGCGGTAGTACTCATCGACCGTGAGCGAATCTCGCGCCTTTGTGCACCGCCACCCCCGCTAGCACGGAGGCTGCCGCCGTGGCTCGTTGCGGCCCGTGGCGGCGGCGCGTAGGCTCCTTTCGAACGGCAAGATCCGGCCGCGAACAACCGAGGTAGACCATGATTGC
>DATFFV010000561.1:0-2755 GCA_035249885.1 Gammaproteobacteria bacterium
CGAGCGCGCGGCCGCCGAGCAGCGCCGCCGCGAGGCCGAGCTCCAGGCGGTCATCGACCGCGACCGCGAGCGCGCGGAAGCCGAGGCGGCAGGTCTCCTCGACCAGTACATCGCCCTCATCGAAGACGCCATCAAGGACGCGTGGAATCGTCCGTTGAGCGCGCGCCCCGGTGTGGACTGCGTGGTGCAGGTCGTGCAGGTGCAAACGGGTGACGTCTTGAGCGCCAGAGTCGCGAATTGCAACGGCGACGACGCCGTGCGCCGCTCGATCGAGAAGGCCGTCATGGATGCGTCGCCGTTACCGAGGGCGCCGGACCCGACGGTGTTCCAGCGCAACCTCAACGTGCGTTTCAAGCCCGACGAGTGAGCGGGCGTCGTCTTTCCTAGCGAAGGGAGTCGTGATGTCGATAGCCGCAGAGTTCGTCCGAATCGTCGCGCGTAGCCGGGCAAGACTGCTCGGCACGTTGGCCCTCGTGGCCGCGTTGCTTGCGCCGGCCGCCCAGGCGCAGCTCAACATCACGATCACGGAAGGGCGCGAACGCGCCGTGTCGATTGCCGTGGTGCCGTTCGGCTGGCAGGGCGCGGGCCCGGCGGCACTCGATCTCGCGGGCGTCATCAGCAACGATCTCGGCAGCAGCGGCCGGTTCGCGCCGCTCGCGACGCGCGACCTCGTGTCGCGACCGACGCAGTCCTCGGAGATCAATTTCCAGCAATGGCGCGTGCTCGACGCCGACTATCTCGCCATCGGCCGGCTCGGCGCCGACGGCGCCGACCGCTTCACGGCCGGCTTCCAGCTCTTCGACGTGCTGCGTGGCGAGCAGATCGCGGCCGACACGCGTGCAGGGATCGTGCGCGCGGACCTACGCGACACGGCGCATCGCTTCGCCGACATGATCTTCCAGACCGTGACGGGCATTCCCGGCGTGTTCCGCACGCAGGTGGCGTACGTCAGCGAAGAGCGGCGCCCCGACGGCAGCAGGCTGTTCCGCCTCATCGTCTCCGATGCCGACGGCGAGAACGCGCAGCGCGTCGCCGAGTCGCCGCAGCCGCTGCTGTCGCCGGCCTGGTCGCCCGACGCGCGCCGGCTTGCCTACGTGAGCTTCGAGGGCGGCAACTCGGGCGTCTACGTGCAAACGCTGCGCACGGGCACGCGCGAGCGCGTCTCGGCGCGCACGGGCGTCAACAGCTCGCCGGCGTTCTCGCCCGACGGCCGCACGCTCACCCTCACGCTGTCGCGCGACTCGGGCAACCTCGACGTCAACACGCTCGACCTCACGACCCAGGTGCTGCGTCAGCTCACGACGGACGCCGCGATCGACACCGAGGCCGTGTGGGCGCCCGACGGCCGCAGTATTTTCTTCACCTCCGATCGCGCGGGCGGCCCGCAGATCTATCGCGTCGGCACCGAGCCCGGCAGCCGCGCGCAGCGTATTACGTTCGAAGGTGTGTACAACGCGCGGCCGCGTGTGTCGCCCGACGGCAAGCTTCTCGCCGTCGTTTACGGGCAAGACAATCGCTACCGCATCGGCGTCGTCGATATCGCGAACGGCGACCTCAACATTCTCACCAACGGCACGCTCGACGAGTCGCCGAGCTTCGCGCCGAACGGCGCGCAGATCATCTACGGGACGCGCGAGAACGGCCGCGGCGTGCTGGCCTCGGTGACGACCGACGGCCGCGTGCACACGCGGATCGCTTCGGTCGCCGGCAACGTGCTCGAGCCCGTGTGGGGTCCGTTCCCGCGCGAATAACCCATGCACGCGTCGTTGCAGTATCCTATCAACCACCCTTGACCCCCGAGGACAGCCATGAAGACCTCCGTGTTGATGTTGTTGACCGTAAGCGCGTTCGGCCTCGCGGCTTGCAACCGCGGGAACACGTTGCCGGAGGAGGCGAATGGCGCCGGCTTTGACCCCGGCGCGACCACGAGCGCTCTCGGCGATGGCCCGAGCAGCGGTGCGTCGATCTCGGCGGCCGAAGCCGAGCGGCAGCGCTTGATGTCGCTGCTCGTCGTCTACTTCGATTACGACCAGGCCGACATCCGGCCCGAGTTCACTGCGCAGCTCCAGGCGCACGGCCAGTTCCTCTCGCAGAACGCGAACGCGGCGCTGCGTCTCGAGGGTCACGCCGACGAGCGCGGCAGCCGCGAGTACAACATCGGTCTCGGCGAGCGCCGCGCGCAAGCCGTGCGCCGTGTGTTGATGCTGCAAGGCGCGCAGGCCACGCAGCTCACCACCGTGAGCTACGGCGAGGAGCGGCCCGCGCAGACCGGCAGCGACGAAGAATCGTGGCGCTTGAACCGCCGCGTCGAGCTGTCGTATCGCTGATCGCAGCACACCCGGCGGCGCGTGGCGTCACCGGTGCTTGCAAGGAGGTTACGCGCGTGAACAAGACCCGTTGGCCGCTCGCAGCCGTCGTGCTCGCGGCGGGTTGCAGCTCCCTTACGCCCAGCGAAGATCCCGTGGCGCTCAGGATGACCGATATGGAGGCGCGCCTGATCCGCCTCGAGCGTGTCGTCGAGAATCAGAGCCTCACGCAGCTCGTCGGCGAGCTCGAGCGGCTGCGCAGCGAGACCGCCGCGCTGCGTGGCGAGATCGAGACGTTGCGCTTCGAGACGGAGAACAGCGACAGCCGCCAGCGCGAGCTCTACGTCGACCTCGATCGCCGGATCAACGGGCTCGAGTCGGCGCCGCGCTCGTTCGCGCCGCCAGCCGTGGAGGCGCCCGGGCCCGGCGGGGGCGTGCCGGACGTGCCG
>DATFFV010000562.1:0-3146 GCA_035249885.1 Gammaproteobacteria bacterium
CCGCGCTCCTCGGCGATGTACTGCTCCACCGCGGCGCGCAGTGCCGCGCGCCCGGCGCCGAGCCGGCTGCCGCACGCCATGAGCAGCGGCACCGTGTGCTTGACGTGGTGGTAGGCCTCCGTGAGAAACGCGCGGTAGCCATCGCGGCTCACGCGGCCGGCGAGACAATCCGTGATGATCGGAGCCGTGAGCAGTCGTTGCCGGTCCGGCTCGGTGGCCGCGCGTAGCTCTGCGGAGAAAACCATGAGCGCTCCTTGGATCAAGACGTGGGTCAAGCGGTGAGGTCGAGTCGCCGGTCGTAGAGCGCGTCGAGCTGCCAGCGATAGCGGCGCCAGACCGCCGCACGCCGGTTGCGCCCGTTGGCCGTCAACAAACCGTTCGCGGGCGTGAAGGGCTCGTCGGCGA
This sequence comes from Gammaproteobacteria bacterium, assembly GCA_035249885.1. Lineage (GTDB taxonomy): Bacteria > Pseudomonadota > Gammaproteobacteria > Steroidobacterales > Rariloculaceae > FEN-1219. The sequence goes on from DATFFV010000562.1 coordinate 406, forward strand.
GGAACCAGTCGCCGACGCGCGCATAGTCGGGGAGCCGGTGGTTGGCGGCGTCGATCGCGGCTTGGATTGCGGCAAGGTCCGCGTCCGCGACCGCCACGATGAGGGCGACGTTCCATGGCCGCGCCTCGCCGAACACGGCGGCTTGCGCGATCGGCGCCTCTTCCGTGAGCTCCGACTCCACCCACTCGGGCGAGACGTTGCGGCCGAAGCTCGTGATGAACAGGTTCTTGCGCCGGCCGCTCACGTGCAGGAAGCCGTCGCCATCGAGTTGGCCGAGATCGCCCGTCGCGAAGCGCTGCGGCACGTGATCGCCGCCGACATAGCCCGAGACCGCCGGACCGCCGACGTGAATCTCGCCGTGCGCGTCGAGCGTGAGCTCGACATGCGGCAGGGGCCGGCCGACGCTGCCGATGCGGCGAGCCGCCGGCGTGTTGAGCGTCACGACGGAGGCGCATTCCGTGAGACCGTAACCTTCGTAGACTGGCAGCCCGAGGCGATCGGCACGCTCGAGCAGCGCAGGCGACACGCGGCCGCCGCCGACGGCGACGAGCTTGATGCCCTGCGGGCGCGCCGTTCCCAGCTCGAGGGCGGCCACGAGCGCCGCGAGCAGCTCCGGTACGAGAATGATGCTTTCGGGGCGATAGGCGTCGAGGCAGCGCAGCAGCGTCGCGGCGTCGAATCGCGCCGCACCCGAGAGCCCCGTCTCGAGCGCATTGGGGACGATGATTTCGGCTCCGTTCTGCAGCGGCGCGTAGACGCCCGCGACGTTTTCCAGCAGCGTCGCGAGGGGCAGCACGCAGAGATGCGTCCGCACCTCGAGCTCGGCGACGGCGCCACGCAGCGACTCGGCGACGATGTCCATGCTCGATTGCCGCAAGCACACGCCCTTGGGCTTGTCCGTCGTGCCGGACGTGTAACTGATCTTGGCCGTGCCCGCCGGCATCTCGGCGGCCGGGTTGGCGCGCAGGCGACACCACGCGAGCTCGCCGCCGAGCGCGGCGAAGGGCTCGAGCGTGCTCACGTCGAGGTCGCGCAGCGCGAGCAGCCGCGGGGCGGCGAGTAGCGCATCGGCGCCGCTGTCGGCGAGCGCGTGCACGATCTGCTCGCGCGTGAAATACGGCGGCAGGGGCACGAGCACGGTGCCGCTTAACTGTGCCGCGAGGTCGACGGCGATCCACTCCGGGCCGTTGTCGGCCGCGATTGCCGCGACCTCGATCTCGCGAGCCTCGAGCGCGCCGGCGACCGCCGTGGCTCGCTCGAGCAGGCCGCGATACGTCAAAGCGCGCGTGCGCGAGCGAACGGCGCAACGCTCCGGCGCATGGTTCGCGAAGTGGCGGACGGCGGCGAGGGTCGTGGTCATGGTGAGGGCTCCTTAGCGGGCGCTGGGGGCAGCAGCGAGCGAAAACTGGGCCACCAGCGCGGCACGCGGGCGCAGTAGGCGCCGTAGCGCTCGCCGAAGCGGCGCTCGAGGCCAGGTTCCTCGTGCCAGCGGATGTAGACGACGTTCACGACGACGAAGCACGCGAGCCACACGGTGACCGCCGTCGATTGCGTGAGCAGCGCTTCACCCGCGAGCACGAGGAACAGGCCGCCCTTCATCGGATTGCGGCTGAAGCGATAGGCGCCGACGTCGACGAGCTCGCGCGTCGGATCCCACGGGGCCAGCGTGCCGCGGCCGAGACGGATGAAGAGGCGAATGCTGTGGGCGACGAGCGCTGCGCCGCCTGCGAGCAGTGCAGCGCCGGCGAGCGTTTCGAGCACGGCGGCGTCGCTCGTGAACCGCGGTGCTCCGCGCGTCAGAAGGAGCAGCATGCTCGGCACGACGACGGTGTTCATGAGCGGTAGCAGCGCGATGGCGCGTGCGTGACGCCATGGGGTGACGGGAACGGACTCGTTCCGGAACGACGCCGTCGTCATTGCGGCCTCCGCGCACGGAGCGGGTAGAGCGCGGACGCGCCGGCCTCGATGCGTCCGGCCATGACGTGTGGATCGTGGTCGTAGTACGTGCCCCAGTCGTGGCGCGCAGCGCCGAGCAGCAGCGGGTCCGCGGGGCAGAGCTCGCGCGGCGTGAGGCCGAGATGGTGGAACACGTTCATCACGGTATCGGCGCCCGTGAACACGACCCAGCTGTAGCCTGCGCCCAGCAAATGTGGCACGAGCGCGCGAATGATGGCGATCGCAGCCGAGGCGCTACGGCAGGCGAGGCTGCCGATCTCGACGATGCGCTCGCGCGGCACCCAAAAGCCGTTGCGCTTGGCGAGTGCAATCTCGATGGGCTCGCGCGTGTAGGTTTCGAGGAACAAGCGTTCGGCCGCGGCCGCGCGACAACCGACGGCGGCCCGAATCGCCCCGCCCTTGGCATGCAGCCCCAGGAGCTCGGGCATGAAGTGCCGGATGCGCGCGCCGAAGTGCGTGCGGAACTCGCGTCGGACGAACTCTTCGACCAAGGCGCGTTGCGCAGAGTGTGGGCCATGGCGCACGAGCCCCGCGGGGGCCGCAGAGTCGCCGGCAGCAAAGAGACGTGGAGTTGAGAGCGCAGCGGTTGGCGCGACGTCCGAGCAGGGATCGAAGCTCATGCGGTCCTCCTGACCACTCACCGCGCTCGCGTCGCGAACCGACGGGGTGTTTGCAGGTTTAGACCGAGCCGTCCGCGAGAACCGGTTCCGATAGCTGTCGAGATGACAAGACGTTAATGCCGCGCGACTGTAAGGGTCGGGCGGCGGCCGCGAGCAGCGTCCGGG
>DATFFV010000563.1:0-4151 GCA_035249885.1 Gammaproteobacteria bacterium
TGCCGTCGAGCTCGAACGAGTCGCCGTCGATGATCTTGGCGCGGCCGGCGAGGCGCTCCTGCGGCAGGCACGCCCATGCCGTGCCGAGCGCGAGCACGGTGGCGAGGAGCCGGAGCCATGGCGAGTGCGTACGCATCGCGCTCGTACGATACGCCGCGCCCCAAGGTTGTACGAGACCCGGTGCGCCGCTGGTATCCTGTGGATCTCAAGCCACTGCGAGCCCCGCCATGCTGAAGCGCGCACACATCTTCATCTTCGCCGCGGCGGTCGGTGCTTGCGATCTCCTGAGCCCGTCGCTCGCGCAGAACGCCGCGTTCACGACGACGGCCGTCGCCGAGTTCAACGAGCCGTGGGCGATGGCGTTCCTGCCCGACGGCCGGCTGCTCGTCACCGAGAAACGTGGCGCGCTCAAGCTACTCACGATCGACAGCGGTCAGGTCGGCGACGTCACCGGCGTGCCCGCCGTCGAGTACCAGGGGCAGGGCGGCTTCGGCGACGTCGTGCTGCACCCGAACTTTGCCGCCAACGGTCTCGTGTATTTGAGCTATGCCGAGGCCGGCGAGCGCGGCACGGCGGGCGCGGCCGTGGCGCGCGCCAAGCTTACGCTCGCGTCGACGGGCGGGGCTCTCGAGGGGCTGGCTGTCGTCTGGCGCCAGAACCCGAAGGTCGAAGGCCGCGGCCATTACGGCCATCGCATTGCGTTCGGCCCGGACGGTTTCCTCTACGTGAGCTCGGGCGAGCGGCAGAAATTCACGCCGGCGCAGGACATGCAGGCCAATCTCGGCAAGATCGTGCGGCTCAACGACGACGGCACGGTGCCGAGCGACAATCCGTTCGCCGATCGCGGCGGCGTGACCGCGCAGATTTGGTCGCTCGGGCACCGCAACCCGCTCGGGCTCGCGTTCGACGCCGAAGGGCGGCTCTGGAACGTCGAGATGGGGCCGCAGGGCGGCGACGAGCTCAATCTGGTCCGGCGCGGCGCCAATTACGGCTATCCCGTCGTCAGCAACGGCGATCACTACGGTGGCGCCGACATCCCCGATCACGACACGCGTCCCGAGTTCGCCGCGCCGGCCGTGTGGTGGAACCCCGTGATCTCGCCTTCGAGCCTCTTGTTCTACAGCGGCAGTGAGTTTCCGGACTGGCGCGGCGACGCGTTCATCGGTGGGCTGTCGTCGACGGCGCTCGTGCGCATCGAGCTCTCCGCCACGGGCGCGCGCGAAGCCGAGCGGTTCGACATGAACCGGGAGATCCGCGCTGTCGAGCAGGGCCCCGACGGCGCGCTCTGGCTGCTCGAGGACGGCCGCGGCGGGCGGCTGCTCAAGCTTACGGCGCGGCGGCCTTGACGCTTCGCGCTGCGAGCGGGGTTAGAATCCAAGCGAGCGCCCGGCTTCGGGCCATGCATTCAACAGGAGTCTACATGTCGCATCTCATGCGCTCGGCCGGCTGCCTCACCGGCATCACCGTGCTCGCGGGCGTTGCGCTCGCGCACCACAGCCAAGTCGGCATTTTCGACTCGAGCAAGACGGTCGAGGTCACGGGCGTCATCAAGACGATCTCGTGGCGCAACCCTCACGGGCAGATCTTGCTCACGGTCAGCAACGCCGATGGCAGTGAGACCGAGTGGGACGCCGAGACGGCGTCGATTGCAGTCATGCGCAACCGCGGCGCGGAGCCGAGCGCGGTCGTCGTCGGCGATCGCGTCACGATCGCCGGCGCGCCGTCCGTGCGCGGACGCAACGAGATCCTCACGCGCAGCATCTTGCTGTCGAGCGGCTACGAGTTCACGTTCGGTGGCGCACAGGCCCACTTCCCCGCGGGCAAGAGCGGCCGCATCGTCGGGCGCGCGACGATCGAAGGCAACGTCGCGGAAGCGACGGCCAAGGCCGACGGTATTTTCCGCGTCTGGTCGACGATCATGAGCGACCCGGCCGCGTTCCCGATGTTCAAGGGCGGCTACCCGCTCACGGTCGCGGGCCGCGCCGGGCTCGCGCAGTGGAACCCACGCGACAATTCGCTCTTGAAATGCGGCACGAAGGGCACGCCGCTCATCATGATCTCGCCGCTGCCGGTGGATTTCACGCGAGTCGGCGACACGATCGTCCTGCGCCTCGAAGAGTACGACACCGTGCGCACCATCCACATGAACCCGAACGCCGCCGCGCCGGCCGAGCACACGCTGCTCGGTTTCTCGCGCGGCCGCTTCGAAGGCAACACGCTCGTCGTCGAGACCGATCACATCAAGGCCGGTTACTTCGACCATGAAGGCACGCCCATGAGCGACGACATCAAAGTCGTCGAGCGGTTCACGCCGAACGCGGACTACACGCGGCTCGATTACCGGCTCACGACGACGGACGCCGCGAACTTCGAGCGCCCGTTCGATCTCACCCGCTACTACGTTTGGAAGCCCGAGAACACGGTGCACCCGTACGAGTGCCTCGATCGGTTCTGAGCGGTGTTCAGACGAGGACGATGAGCGCGTTCAGCGCGGCCATGATGCTGCCGACGATCGTGACGGCAAGGCCGAGCGACACACCCCAGCGCGCGAGACCGGGCCGATGCTCGATGCAGTAGACGATCGGTAACCCGGGCAACGTGCCGATCGTCGCCGCGGACTGTAGACAGTACGCGACGCGCGGATAGCGCGTGCTCCACGCGAGCAGCTCGGGCCGGCCGAGAACGGCGGCCGCGATCGCGCGGTCGTCACCGAGTTGGGCGCGCGCCATGCGCTCCGCTTCCGCGCCGACGAAGCCCGCTGCGCGCGCGGCGCTTTCGAGGTCGGCGAGGTGCGCCGTGAGCTCGGCTATCGTGCGTTCGACGTAGACGGGGGCGATGCCGCTGTTCCGCAGCTCGAGCCGCAAGGCCTCGAACTGCTCAGGCATGCTCCGCGTCTCCCAGGGCACCGCCGAGCGCGGAATTGACGCCCGTGCTCACGCGTTTCCATTCGCCGCTCAAGTGCTCGAGCCGGCGTTTGCCCTTGCTCGTCACGCCGTAGTAGACGCGCTCGCGTCCGTTGACGCTCTTACGGCGCGCTTTGAGCGCGCCCGTCTCTTCGAGCGAATGCAGCACGGGATAGATGACGCCTTCGCCGAAGCCGATGGCCTCGCCTGTCACGAGGCGCATGGCTTTGACGATCTCGTAGCCGTACATCTCGCGGCCGCTGAGCATGCGCAGCACGAGGAGCTCGGGAACGCCGCTCAAGAATGGAGGATTCGTCTGCGCCATAAGATGAGGTTAGCCTTTCGTTTGCGTACTCGCCAGTGCGAACTGGTGGACTTAGCGTGGGCCTTGGATCGTGAAGCGGATCAACGTTTGGAGCCCCACGCGCTCGACCGCGGTACCGCCCGCGATGCGCGGGTTATAGCGCCAGCGTGCGATGGCCTCGAGCGCAGCTTCGTCGAAGGCATCACGCGGTTCCGACGCGACGACGATCACGTCGCGCACGGTGCCCGTCGCGGCAACGTTGAACTGCACGCGCACCCAACCCTCGATCCCACGCGCCTCTAGGGACGGCGGATACACGGGGTCGACGCGCACGAGCGGCATCGCATCGCGGTCGACGCCCATGGGCAGGCCGCCGCCTTCCGCGCGGCCGATGCGCGACGGCCCCAAGATCCGGATCAAGTCGGGCCGCACATGGACGACCCTCTCGTTGTCGCCGGGTCCCGCACGCGGCGGGTCCACGGCTTCGGGTGGCGGCTCGCGCTCGGGCTTCGTGCGGCGCGGCTTCGGTTGGACGGGCGTCTCGACGATCTGCCGCGTGAATTCGGGTACGACTTGCGTTGCCGTCGCGACGGCGTTGAGCGGCACTCCGACGAGGCGCCAGAGGCCGAAAAACACCGCGAGGCTGCATAAGACCCCGGCAGCGGCGGCGAACGGTATGCGTGCTGCGAGCATGACGATGTCTCCTTGATCAAAATTGAGCACCGCCACTTGGGCGGACCGACTGCGCCAAGGGAGCGCGCGGATAGGACAATACATACCCATTAGAGGTATGTCAACCTAGAAGCTCTAGGTATGGGCCCGGAAGGTCCGGATCAGAGCGCGTCGGGGTCGACGGGGCTCGGCGGAGGAATGAGGTTGGGCGGAGGAGCGCCCGCGCCCGGCGTCTCGAGGTCACGCAGGATGCGCGCCTGGGCCGCGACGTA
>DATFFV010000564.1:0-4534 GCA_035249885.1 Gammaproteobacteria bacterium
AGGTGGAAGTGCTGCGATTTCGCGGTAGCTATTTGCCGTACGAGGGTGCAGCGGTCAAGGACGCCTTCGAGGCTGTGAAGGCGCGGTTACCGAATCCGAGCCTGATTTTCACGCACGGGCTAGAGGACCGACACCAGGACCATCGCTTGATTGCCGAGCTCACCTGGAACACCTTTCGGAATCACCTCGTGCTCGAATACGAGATTCCGAAGTTCGAGGGCGATCTCGGTCACCCCAACGTCTTCGTACCTTTCGGGCGCGACGTCGCCGAGCGGAAAACCAAGATCGTCACGGAATGCTTCCCCTCGCAGAGCGGCCGGTCTTGGTTTACGCCCGATCTTTTCATGGGCCTCATGCGTTTGCGGGGCGTGGAATGCGCAAGCCCCGGCGGATACGCCGAGGCCTTCCACGGGCGCAAGCTCACCCTGTGACCCGCGTCGCAAGGCGGCGGCGGCGGATTGTTTACAATAACGAGCTTATGAAACGACCAGGCATGTCGGCGGACGATCTCGTCGCCGAAGATCTCGAAATTCTCTGTACCGATCTCAGCGCCGAGCTCGGCAAGTTGGCGGGCGGGAGCCTGTTGATCACGGGTGGCGGTGGGTTCCTCGGCTACTACCTCGTGCAAGGCGCGCTGCACTGGAACCGCACGCGCGGCCGTGCAGCGGGCAAGATCCCGGTTACCGTCTATGACAACTACGCGCGCGGCGTGCCGGCCTGGCTCGAGGGCCTGCGCGGCAACGCGGATCTCACCCTCGTGAAGCACGACATGATCGAGCCGCTCCCGAAGGCTATCCCGCATTTCGATTGGATCATCCACGCGACCGGCATCGCCTCGCCGATGTACTATCGCGCGCAACCGCTCAAGTGCATCGACGCGAACATCAATGGTCTGCGCAACTTGCTCGAGTACTCCCTCGCGCAGCGCGCCGCGGGTCGGCCCGTGCAGGGTTTCCTGTTCTATTCCTCGAGCGAGATTTACGGCGATCCGGCGGCAAGCGCGATACCCACGCCCGAGACCTATCGCGGGAACGTGTCTTGCACGGGTCCCCGCGCTTGCTACGACGAATCGAAACGCTTCGGCGAGACGTTGTGCGTGACGTTTGCGCGTCACGAGGGTCTACCGGTTCGCATCGCGCGACCGTTCAACAACTACGGTCCCGGCCTCAAGATCACGGATGGCCGCCTATTGCCGGATCTCGCCCGCGACGTCCTCGCCGGCCGTGACCTCGTCATGTACTCGGACGGCAGCCCGACGCGCACGTTCTGCTACGCCACGGACGCGATCACGGGTTACTACAAGGTGCTCGTGCGCGGCCGCGACGGTGAGGCTTACAACATCGGCATCGATCGGCCGGAGACTTCGGTCGCCGAGCTCGCCGAGCTCGTCCGCTCGCACGCAGCGGAGCTGTTCGGGTATCGCGGTCGCGTCGTTCGCGGCGAGGCCAAGGAAGCCGATTACCTCGTGGACAATCCGAACCGCCGCTGCCCGGTCATCGACAAGGCCCGTTCCGAGCTCGACTTCAACCCGACGGTGCTCGTCGACGAAGGCGTGCGCCGCTCGCTCGTGTGGTACAGCGGCAATCGAACCGCCGAGGCCGCGTGATGAGAGTCTCCGTCGTGGGGACCGGTTACGTCGGTCTCGTAACCGGGGCGTGCCTTGCCGAGCGCGGCGTGGACGTCACCTGCGTGGATCTCGACCGGCGCAGAGTCGATACGATCAATCGCGGCGAGGCGCCGTTCCACGAAGAAGGCTTGCCGGAGCTGCTCCGGTCCGTCATCGGGACGAAGTTGCGCGCTACCGTCGAGCTGACCGCCGCCGTTCGCGATTCCGACGTCACGCTGGTCGCGGTCGGCACGCCGGCGCGCGACGGACGCATCGACCTTTCATACGTCGAGCAGGCCGCGCGAGACATAGGCGCGGCGCTCGCTCGCAAGGACGGCTATCACGTCGTCGTGGTCAAGAGCACGGTGGTACCCGGCACCACGGACGGTGTCGTGCGCAAGGCGTTGGAAGAGGGCTCCGGCAAACGCGCGGGCGCCGATTTCGGCTTGGGCATGAACCCCGAGTTCCTCACGGAAGGTACGGCGATCGACGACTTCCGCACGCCCGATCGGCTCGTGCTCGGCGGCATCGACGAACGCACTCACGAGTGCCTGGTCGCCCTCTACGAATCGTTTCCCGCCGCCGTGCCGAGAATCCTGACGAACCCCAGCACGGCGGAGATGATCAAGTACGCGTCGAACGCGTTGCTGGCCACGTTGATTTCGTTTTCGAACGAGCTCGCGCGACTCTCATCGGCCGTGGGCAATATCGACGCTCTCGAAGTGATGCGCGGCGTTCACAAGTCCGCGTACCTCACGCACCGCGGCAAGGACGGGGCAGCGCTCGGCGTGGCGCCGATTGCAGGCTTCCTCGAAGCCGGCTGCGGATTCGGCGGGAGCTGCTTGCCCAAAGATGTCACGGCGATCGCGGCGCAGGGCAAGGACCTCGGCGTGCCGATGCCGCTCCTCACGAGCGTGCTCGAGATCAATGCCGGCCAGCCGCGCGAGATGATTCGGCTGCTCGAAAAGCACGTGCCCGATTTGCGCGGCAAGCGTGTGGCCGTGCTCGGTCTGGCGTTCAAGCAAGACACCGACGACACGCGCGAATCGCCGGCGTTCCCCGTCATCGAGCAGTTGCGAGCGGCGGGGGCGCGCGTGACGGCGTATGATCCCGTCGCACGGCCCGTCGGCCACGAGCGCCTGGCCGGCGTGCTTCTGGCAAACGATCTGCGTGGGGCCGTGGAAGGCGCGGACGCCGTGCTCATCGTCACGCGCTGGAAGGAGTTCGAGCAGTTGCCGGCGGTTCTTGCGGACCTGCGCCAGGAACCGATCGTGGTCGACGGGCGTAGGATCCTCGCGCCCACGGCCGTGCGTCACTACGAAGGGATCGGACGGTAGCGTGCGCCCATGAAGGTCGTGTTGTTCTGCGGTGGATTGGGTACGCGGCTCCGCGAGCACTCGGATACGATCCCGAAGCCGCTCGTCAGCGTCGGGATTCGCCCCATCATCTGGCACCTGATGCGCTACTACGCGCACTACGGCCACAAGGATTTCATCCTTGCGCTCGGCTATCGCGGCGATCTGATTCGCGAGTACTTTCTCAACTACGAGGAAGGCCTGTCGAACGACTTCACGCTGACCGGCAGCGGCCCTTCGCGTCGCGTCGAGCTGCACACGAGCGACACGCACGACTGGCGAATCACGTTCGTCGATACGGGGCTGCATTCGAATCTCGGTGAGCGGCTCATGCGCGTCCGCAAGCTCGTCGAGAACGAGCCGATGTTCCTGGCGAACTACTCGGACGGACTCTCCGATTTGCCGCTCGATCGGCTCGTCGCGGAGCTCGAGCAGCGTCCTTCGGCGGTCGCCACGTTTGCGGCCGTGCGCTCGTGGCACAGCTTCCATACGGTCGAGGCCAAGAACGACGGCGTCGTAACTCATATCGGGCCGTTGCGCGACGACTCGTTGCTGATCAACGGCGGCTTCTTCGCCTTTCGTCCGTCCATCTTCGACTACGTGAACCGCGGCGAGGAGCTCGTCGAGCAGCCGTTCCAGCGGCTCATCAAGGAAGGGAAGCTCCTGACGTATCGTTACGCGGGATTCTGGCAAGCGATGGATACCTTCAAGGACAAGATCACGTTCGACCGGATGGCGGCAAAAGGCGAGTGCCCGTGGATGGTGTGGCGCTCGGGCCAGACCGGCTGACCGGCCCTGCCTCGTAGGGACCCTGATGAAATTCTCGGCCTCGCCGCTATCCGGTTGCCACATCATCGAGCTCGACAAGCGCGTCGACGAGCGCGGCTACTTCGCGCGCACGTGGTGCCGGCAGGAGCTAGCCGAGCACGGATTGAGCATGGAGGTCGCGCAGGTCAACGTCGGCGTGAGCACGAAGACGGGGACGCTGCGAGGCATGCACTACCAGCTGCCGCCTCATGCAGAGATCAAAATCGTGCGCTGCTCGCGCGGCGCCGCCTACGATGTGGCGGTGGACCTGCGGCCCGACTCACCGACGTTTCGGCGTTGGTACGGCGTCGAGCTCACGCACGACAGCGGGCGCATGCTGTATGTGCCGGAAGGCTGCGCGCACGGTTATCTCACGCTGGCCGCCGATACCGAGCTGCTATACTTCACGTCGCATGCCTATGCTCCGGGCGCCGCCCGGGGCGTCCGTTACGACGACCCGGCTTTCGGCATCGAGTGGCCTGCACCCGTCCGAGTCGTGTCGAACGCCGATGCGACGTGGCCCGATTTCCAACCTGGAGACGAGCATGATCATCGTTGATACCGCGCTCAAGAAACGGCTGGCCGCCGGCAACCCCGTACGCGTAGCGTTGGTAGCCGCAGGCTACATGGGTCGCGGCATCGCGCTCGAAATTCTGCGCGCGTTCCCGGGTCTGAGGCTCGTCGCAATCGCCAACCGAACCACCGATCAGGCCGAGCGGGCCTATCGCGAAGCAGGCGTGTCCGAGATGCGCTCCGTAGCGACGCC
>DATFFV010000565.1:0-11369 GCA_035249885.1 Gammaproteobacteria bacterium
CGCGCCGATGCGTCGCCGCAGCGCGGGGCCCATGACATCGTTGCCGCGGCTCGCTTCGATCTCCTCGAGCATCACTTCGAGCACTTGCGTGTCGCTGACGAAACGCTGCAACGGCAACACGGCAGGGCGATGCGCAAGCGGGACGTTGGGCGTGCGCGGCCACGCGATCTGGCGCCACAGTCGTTTGCCCGTCCGTAAATGGTCCGGCAGCGTGCGCACGCAGCGAACGATGCCGTCGGCGAGTAGAGGATTGGCGACCTCGATGTATGGCGACACGAGATCGGACAACGCGGCCAGGAATTTCGGCAGTCGATGCCGTTGGTAGAGCCGGTCTCGCCACGTCGCCAAGGTCTCGCCGCGGCGCTGCGCAAGCCACGGCGGCAAGCGTTGGTCGGGCAGCTCGAACGACTCGACCTCGGCGGCACTAAAGTAGTCCGTGAGCATCGTGAGCTTGGCCAAATGGCGAACGTCGTACGCACTGCTGGCGAGACGCTGACCGAACGCCTCGTCGCCGCGGATCGCGCCGTCGAAACCTTCCTCGCGCAGCGTCTTCCAGACCGCAAAGCCGTCGACGAACGGTGAGATGCTCGCCGTGCGACCTTCACCAGCCACGAGGAATCGGCGTACGAGCAGCTCGCGCGGCAGGTCGGCGAGGTCGGTAGCGAAAAAGCGATGCGCGACGCCGAACGCAGCAGCAGCACGGCTCGCGAACCTGGCATCGTTCAGCGGCCGGTGCGGCGAGTCGCGCAGCCCCCAAGTCACGGTGCGGATATTCCCGCGCGCGTGCAGCAACGTCAGCAGACCGCGGCTATCGATGCCTCCGGACAGCAAGAAAACCCATTTGTCCGCGTCGAATGAGTACCGGCCGAGCGCGTCCTCGATCGCCGACGCCAAGCGCTCCCGGTGCTGCGCCTCGTCGTGCGCGCTCGGCTCGAAGACGATCGGGGGCGCGTCGTTCGTGAGCCGCCAACGCGCCCGATCGAGCACGACGCGCTCACCGGGCAGAACCTGACGCAAGCGGGTATCCCAACCCGTATCGGGACCCAGTGTTCCCGACGACAGCATCCACGACACCGCCGGGGCGCTCGGCTCGAAGCTGCCGAGCAGCGTGACGATCGCACGCTGCGACGTGGAGGCGACGAACAGCTCCGGTGTCATTGCGTACCAAATGGTGCGCGTGGCCGCCGCGTCGGCGACGAGCTCGGCGCGCGAAGCATCGGACCGCAGCAGGGCGTAGCAACCCGGCGCGGGTTCCGTGCCGGGGCGACGCCAATCGCCGGACGGTCCGAAGAACGTGCCGAGACAGATGCTCTCCCCCTCGAGCCGCGCCGCGCCGCTCGGCTCGAAAACGACAGCCGTCACGCCGGCGCGGCGCGCGACAGCCGGCGCCTTAGGCGCCAGGTTGTCCGGCATGAGGCGGTGCCTCAAGACTTCGACATAAGGCCCGAGCGCGCAGCGGCCCGCAGTGCGCTCGACCACGAGCAGCGCTCTAGCCATGGTCGCCTCTGCGATTTTCCGCCGCTGCCGCATACACCGAGCGTGTCAGGTGCGCCGCGTTGCGCCACGAGTACTCGGTGCGCAGGACCGCGACCACGCTCTGGCACTCGGCCTCCACGCGCAACGGATCGACAGCCGCACGCCGCAGCATGGTCGCGAGCTTGGCCGTGTTGCCGACCGGAAAGAAGCGATCGCGCGGCAGCGGTACGATCAGGTTCGCGGGAATCGCGCTCGCGAAGATCGGCACGCCGTAGCTCGCGGCCTCGAGCAGAGCAATGGAATGGCCTTCGACCGACGACGGCAGGACGAACAGTCCCGCGTGCGAGTAGAGCTCGCGCAACGCCGAACCCTGCTGGTAGCCGGTCAAGACGATGTCCGCATTGCGCTTCGCGCGCTCGAGCAAGCGCGCGTGATACGCATCGCCGGCCGGGGCCGCGCCGACCACCGCGAGCTTCCAGCCAGGCATGCGCGCGCGCTCGAACGCTTCGACGAGGTCGAGCTGCCGCTTGGCAGGCTCGATTCTGGCTACGCACAGCACGTAGCACTTCTTCGTGAGCTCGAATTTCTCGAGCGTCGCACAGCCCCGGGCGGGGTGCGCGTGGGGCGCACCGTTCGGGATCATCGTGACGTCTACACCGAGGCGCATTTTGAGATCCTTTTTGATGACCGGCGAAACCGCGATCGGCTGCGTGGCGAAGCGCACGCCGAGCCGCTCGCCGGCGCGCAACAGCAGTTTGGCGAACGCCCCCCATTTTTCGCGCTCGTAATCCGCCGCGTGGTGCGTGAGCACGACCTTGAGGCCGAGCAACCGCGCGAGCGGCGCGAGCAGGCCCGGACCGATGGCGTGCAGATGTAGGATGTCGGGCCGCCGGACCCCGGCGTACAGCACGCAGAGCAACGTGTGGACCGCCGTCTCGAGGCCGGGCCGCTTGGGTGCCCACAGGTAGGTCAGCGTGAGCCCGTGCCATAGGCGCTGCCGCTTGGCGGGAACGTAGTAGGGACTGCGGTGCAGGACCTCGATCGAGCAACCGAGTCTCGCGAGCAATGGATAGAGCATCCGCGCGTGCATCTCGATGCCCCCCTGCACGCCGACGAGCCCACGCAACCCGGCCACCATGACGGACAGCGGCCGTGACCGCGGTACGACCTCCTCACTCTCCTCAGGTATCTCCTCAGGTACCGGCGTTGCGCTCGCGGTCGTCATGTGACACCGAGCTCGAGGTAGACGCCGCGAATACCGTCGAGGTAGCGATCCGGCCCAAACTCTTCCGCGACGTGGCGCCGTGCCGCCCTGCCTGCACGCTCGACGCCCGTGTCGGCGAGATCGGCGACGGCGCGTAGGCGCTCGGCGAGCGCCTCGACCGACCCCGGCGCAAACGTCCAGCCCGTTTCGCCTTCCACCACGAGCTCCGGGAGGCCCCCGATAGCCGACGCAATGACCGGCTTGCCGAGCGCACCCGCTTCGAGCACGGTCAAGGGCGCGTTTTCGTACCACTCCGAGGGCACCACGATGGCGCGCGCACCAGCCATCGCCGCATGCAGCGCGCGCCCAGCCAGGTAGCCATGAAATCGCACGTCGCATGAACGCTGCCCGGCGAGATCTCGCAAGCTGCGTTCGGCGCGTCCCGTGCCGATGATGTCGAGCGGCACTCCTGCGAGCGCGGCGGCTTCGATGAGCGTCGCAATGCCCTTCTCGGCGGACAACCGGCCGACGTAGGCGAACCGTCGGCCGGGCGTAAAACGCGGCTCGTAGCGCTGCGCGTCCACGAAGTTCGGCAAGTGTCGAAACCGGGCACGGTCGAAGCCCCAGTCGACGAACTTCTCGAGGTAAAAGCGGCTCGGAACGAGGAAACGATCCACGTTGCCGACATAGCTGCGAAGAAAGCGGTGCAGGTAGCTCTCGACCATCACGAGGAAACTAAGGAGCCCGCTATTCTTCATGCAGCGCTGCGTGAACACGTTGAAGAGGCGACCATCACGACAACGCTCGCAGACTCCATCGCGCGCAAGCATCGAGTACGCGGGACACGCGAGCTTCAAATCATGCAGCGTCATGACGAGCGGAATGCCACGCCCGTGAATCACGGCGAGTATCGACGGCGATAGGTGGTGGTAGACGTTATGGGCGTGACAGACGTCCGGTGCGACGCGGTCGAGTAAGCCCCTCACCTTCGCGCGAGCCTCGAGGGAGTAGACGGCCTTCACGCCCTTGCGAAGCTTGGCCGCGAAGCCGTCGTGCTCGCCGTCGAGCTCGATCTCTTCGACGAACTCGTAGCTCCACGGCGTCGGATAGTTGTCGGCGTGCTGCATGCAGAACGGCACGACGGACCAACCTGCCTCGGCCAGCATGCCGTTGTGCTGCATGAACAGCACCTCGGCGCCGCCGCGAGCGTAGTAGTAGTTGTTGATGCTGAGCAAAGTGCCGCTCATCGCCTATCCCTGCGCCTGCATGGCGGCGTGGCCGACTGTCTCTCCGGGCATTCTGATTCGCTGCGCGCGCCGGGCACGGCGCAGCTCGGCGACACGCGCGGCGACGACGCCCGAGTAAAACCAGAACGGATAACCGAGCTCGTTCATCGCGAACGTGCTCTTGTAGATCAACGCGAAGATCATGATGAGCGTCACGCCGACCCAGATCTGGCCGAGCAACGCGTCGGCGCCGCCGGAACGCGCGAGCGCGCGCGCGTCGCCGAGCACGAACCAGTACAACGAGAGATAGACGACGAGACCGACGAACCCGACTTGCCACAGCAGGTTCGTCACCTGCGTCATACCGACGCCATAGCGGTCGTAATAAGCCGCGTACTCGCCGTCGAACTGCGGCAGAAACGACGTCGACACGTTGCCGGCGCCGAGCCCGAACGCCGCCGTCAGCGGATCACCACTGATACCTTGCAAGGCGAACTCGAGGCTGTCGAACCGGCCGATGTAGTTGGCGCCCTCGTCCGCAGCGCCCGAGTAGAGGTAACGGAGGAAACTCGTTTCGCCGACGAACTGCGCGATCGGTTCCCCCGTGGGACTGTAACGAATCAGTGAGTCGTAGACGGCGATGAACGCGATCATGGCGACGGCGCCCAGCGCGGCGACGGGCGCGAGGCGCGAGACGGCCCGGCTGCCTTTCGGCATGACCAGCGCCGGCACGAGCACGGCCAGCGGCAGCAGCAGCAGCGTGGCCTTGGTCTCGTTCAACGTCGTCGGTAGCACGAGCGCGCCCATGACGATGATGACGGTCGGCAGGCGGATCCGGCCGCGCAGATACAAGCTCACGACCGCCGTGATGCCGCACATCATGAGCATCGAGAGCGCGCTCGAGGTGGTGGCCGTGCCCCTGACCACATCGCCCGTTTGCATCGTGTCGGCGTACTCGACGAACCGCTGGTACAAAGCGAGCGGTGCTTCGCCGATGAGCAGCACCAGTAGGAGGAGGAACTGCACGCGCAACTCGCTCGACGTGAACCGGAACACCATCGGCAGCAGAAAGAACGGCAGGAACTTCAGGTGTGCGCGAACACCCGCGACCGCGGCCCCCGTCGGAACGTCCTGCACGACGAACCCCACGACGATCGTGAGCAACAACGCGACTATGAATCCGGCGTAGCGGCCATCGAGCGAGATTCGGGCGCCGGCCGTGAGTCGCGCGAGCACGATGACCATGGCGATCGCGGACATGAGCTCGGGAAGCAGGACCAGATACGGATGCAGCAGGTCCCGTTCGCGGATCAGGTACTCCACCACGAACGCCGCACCGAACACCGCGATGACGAGCGCATTAATCATCCGCGCGTTCGCCTCTCGAGCGACGCGAGAGCAACGGCGGCGTGAACGGCACGGACAGTGTCGAGCGCACGGCGGCTCGTCGCTCCAGCACGTCGCGGTAGGTGCTCGTAACGAGATCGACCATCACTGTGTGCGTTCGCTCCGTCTCGACGAAGCGCCGCCCGGCGCGACCCATGGCCTCTGCCGACAATGGGCTCGACAGCACGGCGACCAGCGCCTCGGCGAACGCGCGCTCGCCCCATCCGCACACCACGCCGCAGCCGCTGCGCTCGACGACGTCGGACTGTTCGGGGTGCGCATTCGCGACGACGGCTTTGCCGAGCGCCATGTATTCGACGAGCTTGGTCGGCGACGTCGATCGCAGGATCGCCGTCGGGTAGTACGGCGACACACACACCGCCGTGGTGCGCACGAGCTCCCATGCCTGCGGCATGGGCAGCCAGCCCGTGATCGTGACGGCCGTACCCAGGCCGAGCCGCTGCGCTTCGCGCCACAGCGACGCCTCGTCTTCGGCGTTCTCTCCGCCGCCGACGAACACGAGGTCCGCATCCGGGATTCTCTCGCGCACGTGCGCCAGTGCGCGAATCAGCACGTCGAGCCGCCGCTCGCGTAGCAGCGTGCCGAGGTAGGCGATCGTTTGCCGTCGCGACGCTGCGCCACCGGTTGCAACCGCCGAATCGATCTCGGCGAGGTTCACCGAGCTCGGCACGGCCGTCATTTTGGACGGCGCGATGCCCTGGCTCGCGATGTCGCTACGCATCTGCTCGCTTTGGACAAACACGTGATCGCAGGCCGGCAGGATGATTCGATACAGCAGCCACTGCTGAAGGCGTCCGCGTAGCGCGTAGAACCACGCATAGCGCGCGACCCCGCGCGCAGCCGCGTAGGCCGAAGCCTCACCGTGCGGGTACGCGAGCCAGTACACCACCGGGAGGCGGTGGAGCTTGGCTGCGACGATGGCCATCATGGCGCCGAGGTACTTGTCCTTGATTTGCACGAGCGAGTAGTCGTGCTCACGGAGCAACCGGAAGACGTGCCAGTCGTTGCGCAGCGCTGCCCAGTATTTGCGCAACCGGGCGCTGCGGCTCGAGCCCCCGTTGGTGGCCGCGATGAACGCAACGCCGCGTTTGTAGTGCCGCGGACCCGCCGCGGTGCGCTCGTCGGCCGCTTGAATGAGCCAATCGACATCGTGGCCGCTTGCCGCGAGCCCTTCGGCGAAGATCGCCTTAGCGGCCGGACGAAAAGGCGGGAACTTGTCGGCGGTGACGAATAGGACCCGCAGACGCGAGCCGCGCCGCGCGCTCGTGCTCTCGTCAAGCATCGCGGAACCTCCATCGGGGACGCATCGTCAGCGCCGCGCGGTAGACAGCCGTGCAGGCGTCGTCCACGCGCGCCGCCTGCCATGACGAGAGCTGATCGCCGCGTCTCGAGCTGCGCCCATGCAAGTGATCGGTTAGCTTTCGATCGAACGGAACCTTGGCGAACTCGCAGATGTGGTGCAGAGTGACATCGGGTCTCGCGACGAGCTCGTCGTAATCGACGACGAGCATCCGGCCCTTGAGCTCGCGATGCAGCACGAATACCTGCTCCGTCTTGGCGATGTACGACGCGCAGGCTTTGTCGAGTCGCGACGGTCCCATCCAGCGGTCGAGCAGCGACGACGCCTCGTGGTGAAGTGAGTCGAACCGAGTGTTCCCGCAAGCGTCGTAGAGGCGATTGAGGGCGGCTCGCCTCCAGTTGTGCAGCATCGAGTAAACGACCGACCGCGGCTCGCGCACAACCCAGATGAGCCGAAACGAGTCGTGGAACAGGTATTCCGCGAAGCGGTCGTTCAGATAGGTCGTCTGAAAGCAGTGCCTACCGCTCGTGAAGCGGGCGACGCAACCTGCGAGCAGCAACGCGCCGTCGAGCTCGCTGTCGCGCCCGAACACGTAGTCCGCGGCGCCCTCCGTCTCGCTGAGCGCGTGCGTCAACGCGGTCGTGCCCGACCGCTGGCAACCCGAGACGAGGATCGTGTCGCCGAACTCGTCGAGGCGGCCGAGCAGCTCGTTGCCGGGCCGCTTGACGACCCGGTGAAACTCGGCCCACGTCCTCACGGGGCTCCGCTTCCAGCAGACTTCTCGCTGTGCGCTCATTCCGTCGCGTCATATCCCAGCCGCCGATTCAACACGCCCGCATGCTTTTCGAAATAGGCGAGGTCGCTGCGCGAAAGAGCCTGCTTCCAAGCCTCGTCGATCCGAATCCCGGCGCCATCTTTGAACCGCATGTCGTTGCCGTTGGCCACGTGGTGCGGCCGCGAACGGAAGTCGAGCATGCAGTCGTCGAACCGTAGGTCGATGAACTGACAGATGCGCTGCAATTCCCATGCCGGATCGGCGGCGAGATCTTCGTAGCGAACGCGCAGCAACGCGCCGTTGCTTGCGATGCGGCGGAACAACGGCAGGGCTCGTGCGTACGTATGTCGCCAGGTGTCGAGCGCGACGCGCCGCGCCCTGCCCCGCTTGAGGCCCGAGTAGAACACCGCGCGACCGTCGCGGACTAGAAACACGATCTTGGTGCGATCCGGCGCCGTGAGGTACAACGCGGCCGCTTCCAAGTAATGTTTCGACGAATCGACGAGGAGTGGCCGCTTCTTGAGCCGCGCCACGACGTCGAACAGCAACAACTTGTTGCGCGCACGCTGCACGAGCGGCCGCGCAAATGGCGCGAGGAGCGGCACGCGCCACGCCCAATGAGCGTATGCCGCCGCGTACAGAGCCCGTCGCATGAGACCACGTAAAGCCGTCTGGTGCCTCGCGTCGATCACGGTGCTCGCCTCGAAGAATCCGAGGTCGAGCACGTAGGGATCGGCGTGAATTCGACTAAATGCGGGGCGCGCGGCCAAGTCGTCGACGACTGTCGCCCACAGGGGACACTCGCGGATCGGCGCGCCGCAGCTGCAGCGCGTGTTGAGCGCCAGGTTCTTCGGGAGCTGGGTGATCTCGCCGAGCGACAGCGCGTCAGGATGAGACCCAATCAAGAGATCGAGCAGCGTGGAGCCCGAATGGTTCGCCGCACAAATGAAAACGGCGACCGGCGCGGCCGTGAGATTCATCGTTGACGCTCGTAAATCGGTCATGCAGACTCGGACCCAATCGGCTTTTCCCCTGATAGCCCTGTGCGCCGGATTCGCGCAAGGTGTTGCCGATCTCATACATGGAGGTTGTCGCATCCGCTCAATGACGTTGCTGCGCACTGTCGTTCTCGTGGTCGCTGCCACGGCGGCCGCGCACGGCTACGCCGCGACTTACTACGTGCGCAACGGCGGCGCCGATGCGAACGACGGGCTCACGCACGACACGGCGTGGCAGTCACTCGCGAAAGTCAACGCGCGGCAGTTCTCGCCCGGCGATCACGTGCTGTTCCTCGAGGGGAACACCTGGGCTGGCCAGCTCAGGATCAATGCGTCGGGGACGGCGGACGAGCCCATGATCGTCGGCGCCTACCGCCTCGAGAACGGCATCCCCGTCCGAGGCCTGCGCTTGGGCCGGCCCGTCATCGACGGCACGGACACAGTGCCTCAGCAGTTCGACGGGCTCGTTCGCGTCAGGGGCGACTACGTACGCGTCGAGAATCTCTCCGTCGTGAATTCTGAAGGGCGGGGAATCCAGTTCGAGAACTCCGCATACGGCGTCGTGGCGGCTTGCGAAACGCGCAACTCCTTCAAGAGCGGCATCAAGTTCATCAACTCCGATTACGCAGTCGTCGAAGACAACGTCGTCACGCGGGCCGGCGTCGCGTTCCCGGAAGTCGGCGGCGTCTGGGGCGGAGCCATCGAGCTCGTCGGCTCCGACGACGGCGTGGTCCGGCGCAACGAAATCCGCGAGGTCTATGGCGAAGGCATCAACGCCAATCACGGCTCGGCGCGCGCCGTGATCGAGGACAATCGCGTCTACGCCGCGCGCGCCGTCGGCATCTATGTCGACGCCGCTCCGAGCACGACCGTGCGGCGCAACATCGTGATCGGGACGGCGAATAGCGAGTTCTGGCGTACGGCCCGCTCCGTTGGCGCCGGCATCGCCATCAACAACGAGGATTATCACTACGCCGTCAACGGCGGAGACTTGCCGGCCGAAGTTCAGTCGCGGCAGGCGAAGGTCTACGGCAATCTTGTGGCAGGCGCGAGCTCCGGAATCGGAATTTGGGGCCAGTTCGCCGAGTCGACGTTCGACGACCTGCTCGTGTTCAACAACACGCTCGTCGACAACGAAACACAACTCGCGCTGCGCGACAAACCCAAGACGGGCGGGAAGCTCATCAACAACATCTTGCTGAGCATCAGTCCGGACACGGCCGACACGGACAACACCACGCTCGCCGGAATGACGGCACGCGCCAATTACTTGAGCCGCGGCGACCCCGGCGGAGGCTTCAGCGACGCTCTGTGCTTTCATACCGGGCTCACGTTGACGCGCATGTCGGGGTGGCGCGCCATCAACGATGCGAGCGCGATCAACTGGCAGGATTTCGCGATCGGTGCGGGATCGGCCGTCATTGGCGCCGGCGACGGGGAGCCGCGCGCGATGTCGCAGGGGGCCGACACTTACGACGTCGATTTCAACCGTCTCCCGCACAATGCCGCAATGGACCTGGGCGCCCTGCGCTTCTCCGCGACCCCAGTCAAGCGGCCCA
The DNA here is from genome assembly GCA_035249885.1 of Gammaproteobacteria bacterium. Taxonomy (GTDB): domain Bacteria; phylum Pseudomonadota; class Gammaproteobacteria; order Steroidobacterales; family Rariloculaceae; genus FEN-1219. The sequence continues at coordinate 9,946 of DATFFV010000565.1, forward strand.
AGAAACCCGTTCGCGTCGGCGCAACACCGTAAGCCGAACGCCGCGGCGACATCGCCCTGCGTGGCACACGCCTTGCATTGTTCTCCCATGGGCGTGGCTACGCTGTGGGCGGCACCGTGCACACGAAGAGGGACATTCAGCTCGCTGTTCTCGCTACGGTTCGCGGACTGCTGCCGCCCGTCGTCTCGACGGCGGCGCTCGTAGCGTCGGCGAATGCGCTCGACGTGCGCTGGACGCAGAGCTACGTCGTGCTCGCCTTGATCTCGGCCATGCTCGTTTGGATTGCCATCGGCAGGGATCAGCAACAGGGCAGCGCAATACCTGCGAGCTCGTTAGCGCTGGCCGGACAGACGGTCGTCGAATGGTCCGCTGTCGTGGCGACGCTGTTGCTGATCGCCTACGCCACGAAGACCTCCGCGGGCTTCTCGCGGCGCGCGCTGTTCCTGTGGTTCATGATCACGCCGCCGTTGCTCGTCGTCGCACTCGCGATCGTTCACGCCTGGATGCGTGCGATCACCGCCTCGCCACGCAACGCACGCAGGGCCGTGATCATCGGCGAGAGCCACATGGGCGAGCGGCTCGCCGCGGTGATCAACACTCGCCCCGAGCTCGGCTTGCGGCTCGATCGCGTGTTCGATGTGCGGGAAAGCCCGCTGCGGCATGCGCCGCGCAAGGGAGATCCGAGTGCAGTCGGCCGAGAGCGCATCTCCGAGTACGTCAATCGGCGCCACATCGACGTGGCGTTCATCGCACTGCCGATCGAGAGCGCGGAGACGCGAGCGATCCTGGACGGCTTGCGAGATACGACGGCGTCCGTGTACGCGCTGCCGGACATCGCTCTTTACGACCTGATACAGGCGCGCAGCGACGAGATCGAGGGCATACCGATCATCGCGTTGTGCGAATCGCCGCTCCAGGGCATGCGCGGGTTGACGAAACGCGGCACCGACCTCGTGTTCGCGTCGCTGCTCACGCTGTGCTCTCTGCCCATCATGCTCGGCATCGCCGCGGCAATTAAGCTCACGTCGCCCGGGCCGATTATCTTCAAGCAGCACCGCTACGGTCTCGACGGTGAGCGGATCACCGTCTACAAGTTCCGGACGATGACCGTCACCGAGAACGGCCGCAAAATCACGCAGGCGAGGCGCGGCGATCCGCGAGTGACCTCCGTCGGCAGATTTCTTCGGCGCACGTCGCTCGACGAGCTGCCGCAGCTATTCAACGTTCTGGGCGGCAGCATGAGCCTCGTGGGGCCGAGACCGCACGCCGTGGCTCACAACGAGCAGTATCGAAAGCTCGTCCGCGGCTACATGGTGCGCCACAAAGTGGCGCCCGGAATCACGGGGCTCGCTCAAGTCAACGGCTGCCGCGGCGAGACGGCGACAGTCGACGAAATGCGGCGCCGCGTCGAGTACGACCTCGAG
>DATFFV010000566.1:0-2726 GCA_035249885.1 Gammaproteobacteria bacterium
CACGGTGCTGCGGCTCGTCGCGACGGGCCGCACGAACGCGCAGATCGCGGCCGAGCTCGTGTTGAGCGTCAAGACCGTGCATCGGCACGTGAGCAACATCTTCGCGAAGCTCGACGTGCCGTCGCGCAGCGCCGCGACGGCCTGGGCGTTTCGGCATCGGTTGCTCTGAAGCTCGCGGCCTAACTGTTTCGCGCACCGCGCTTCCGCGGAAGCGCGGACCGACGCGCCGCGTGGGTAGAAATACCCATGCGCGCGGCCTGGTTTTTTGGGTGATTCCTCCGACGCGGGCCCTGGAGTCGCGCCGCTATCGTGGCCCTCCGCTCCGGCCCAACCGCAAGGAGAACCCGCATGAATACCCCAGCACTCGTTGCCGCTCGGGAGCTGTCGCCGCTCATCGTCCGCCTGCGCGACGACACCGAGGCGAACCGCAACATCGCGGCACCCATCGTCGACCGGCTGCGCGACGGCCGCTTGTGCCGGCTCGCCGTCGCCGAGGCGCTCGCGGGCCTCGCGGTACCGCTCGACGCGGCGCTCGACGTCTACGAGACGCTGGCCTACGCCGACGCCTCGGTCGCGTGGATCGCGTGGAACAATTCGCTGCCGTGCTTCTTGTCGCGGTTCCTCGCGCCAGGCATGCGCGCCGAGGTGTTCTCGGACCCGCGTTGGCTCTACGCGTGCTCGACACGCCCCACGGGCCGCGCGACGGTGACGCCCGACGGTTACCGCGTGACCGGCCGTTGGGGAATCGTCTCCGGCTGCGAGCTCGCCGAGTGGATCCTGCTGCTCTGCGTGGTCGAGGAAAACGGCAAGCCGCGCATGCGGGCGCCGGACGTGCCCGAGCTGCGCTTCGTGTTCCTGCGGCGCGGTTCGTACGAAATTCTCGACACGTGGCACGTCGGCGGCTTGCGCGGCACGGGCAGCCACGACGTCGTCGTGAAGGACGTGCCCGTGCCGCGCGCGTTGACGCTGTTCGTCTCGGAGCCGAGCACGCTCGACGCGCCGCTCGGCCGGCTGCCGATCATCTGCTCGATGGCGGCCGTGTACGGCGCGCAAGTGCTCGGCGTCGCGCAGTCGGCCGTCGACACGTTGGTGGAGCTCACGACGACGAAGGTCCCGCCCGAGGGCCCCGCGCTGCGCGAGCGGCCGGCCGTGCTCGGCGAGATCGGGCGGCACAGCGCTGCTTTGGATGCCGCGCGCAGCTATCTCCGCGCGTGCGCCGCGCAGTTGTGGCGCACGGCCGTCGACGGCGGCCCGCCGGCGCTCGACGAGATCACTGCGATGTGGGGCGCCGGCCTCCATGCGGCCTCGGTCGCGGAGGCCGCCGTCGACGCGATGTACGCCGCCGGCGGAATCAACTCGCTCTACACGGCGTGCCCTTTGGAGCGAGCACATCGCGATATGCACGCGATGCGGCGGCACATCGTCGGCCAGCCCATGTGGCTCGAGGACGCGGGCCGCGTGCGGCTCGGCGCGAAGCCGACGCATCCGTTGTACGCGGTGTGATGGCGCGGCCTAGCTCCGCGTCAGTCGCCCCTAAGGCCAACCGAAGCCGGCCGAAAGAACGCCAATCAACACGGCGCAGATCACGGCATAGAGCGCCAAGTAGACTCTATTGCGCCGCTTCCGGCGGCGCTCGAAGCGAGCCGAAGCTTTCAAAGATTCGATCTCTGCGCGCAGGCGGTGAGTTCTCGCCTCGAGCCGAGCGACACGCTCTTCCATGGGGGACTCGACGACGGTGCTCACCGGACTCTCGTGATCTCTTGCGCGTCGCCGCGAGCGCCAACGGTTGCGGAGAAAGCGATCGACGCGGCGAGCAGAATTGCTCGAGCTGCTCGCGTGGTGGGCGGGCGCGTCATGGCGAACGTCGTCGGGCCTTGTCGTTGTTTTGCGACATCAACGCTACCGGGTTCGACGGCTAGGTCACCTAGGTCTTCACCTGAGTGCCGGCCACGAAATTCGCTTAGCGATGGCGCTGGGGGTCGGTCTCTCACGCGCCGCGTCACCGCCGCCGGAAACCATGACGGGCACCGAAAGTAAGGCGATGAACGAGAAATCGGCGCGATCGCCGCACCACGCGCGTACACCTACCCGTCGCGCAATCGTTAAGGCGGTTGTCAAACCGGCGAATGACAACCGACTTTACGATCTCGCCGGGGGACCACACACACGGACGTCCGCGTCCCGAATCACCGTCGACGACCGCGAGAAATCCGCGTTGCGATGCACGGCCGCGCACGCTGCAATCCGCACAGCAACGCTGGACATGCACTTGCTGTTGCTCTACATCGCCCTCGCTGGCGCCCTGTTCAGCGCGATGGCGCGCGGTTTCGGCTGGATCTGAAGAGGCCGCGGCTCAGTCTTGCCGCAGCGCCGCGAGCGGATTGACGCGCCCGGCGCGCAACGCGGGCGCCAGCGCCGCGCCCGCGCACGCCACGACGATCAAGAGCAGGCTCGCGCCGTAGGCGATGGGATCGAAGAGCACGGTCCCGCCGACGGCGGCGGCCAAGGGCGTCGCGAGCAGTGCCGCGCTGAGCCCAATCGTGAGGACGGCGCCTACCACGACGCCGATGCCGACGGGCTTCGCCGATTGCAGTAAAACGAGCCCGCCGATGCTGCGGCTGCTCGCGCCGAGCGCCATGCGCACGCCGATCTCGCGCGTGCGTTGCTCGACGAGATACGAGAGCACGCTGTAGAGGCCCGACAACGTCAGCAGCAGCGCCAGCACG
>DATFFV010000567.1:0-3152 GCA_035249885.1 Gammaproteobacteria bacterium
GCACGCCGCCGGGAAGCCGGCGCAAGCCTCAGTGCGTGCGCGGTCCGCGGGGTGCGGCAAGTTGCGCGGGCCACGCGGCGCCGCGCCCGCAGGGCTCGGCTCGGGCGGCACCCAACCCGTTGCGTACGACGCGCCAAACCCCGAGTGGTAGTCGAGATTGCTGATCTTCCAAGCCCCGCCGACCTTGCGGTACGTCATCTCGTAGACGCCTTCGGCCCAGGTCGCGCCGCCGCCGAACGTGCCGAACATCGCGAACGCGCGCCACCGGCCTTTCGCCGTCTGCCCGCCGGGATCCAAGTGCACGACGGGCTGGATGTTCATGTGGTTGTAGAGGCGGTTGTCGACCAACCCGTTCTCGCCGACCTGCCCTCCGCCGACGTTCATGTAGAGATGTTTGCGGATGCTGTCGTAGCCCACGTAGGTGCCCGCCGGGTAATTGGCGACGGCGTCCTCCGTGTAGAGATCGGCGATGTCCTCCCACATGCCCTTGTCGACGTAGTAGCCGTACTTGCGCTGCAAGCGCTTGATGGCGGCGACGTCCTCGGCCGCGACGACTTGCGCCTCGAGCGCGTCGAGCCGCGCGTCGAGCGCAGCATCCGATTGCGCAGAAGCGCCGGTCACCGCGAGCAAGCACAGCGATGCGGAAGCTACACGAGCGAGCATCGTTCTCCCCCTTCAGCCCGTGGTCACTCGGGCTTCACGAACTTGAGCGTGAATCGGTCCGACTCGCCGATCGCGAGATACTTGGCACGGTCGCGCTCGCCGAGCGCGAGGTCGGGCGGCAGCGTCCAAACGCCGTTCGGGTGATCGTGCATATCCCGCGGATTGCGATTCACCTCGGAGCGTCCCGCAAGCTCGAACCCGGCGGCCTCGGCATAGCGAATCACCCGTTCTTCCGAAACGTATCCGTTCTCTGCCGTTGCATCTTCGGTGTTCGGGTCGGGCCAGCGATGGTCGACGACGCCGAGCACGCCGCCCGGCTTGAGGGCCGCGAATATCGCGCGAAATGCGAGCTCGGGACCGTTCGGCGGGCCGTATCCTTCCTGGAACCAGTTGTGCACGTTGCGGAACGTCACGACGAGGTCCGCGGTTCCGGGCGGCGCGATCTCGAGCTCGTTGGTAAAGAGGTTGAGCGCAGTCGGCGTGACGCTGCGGTAAACGTCGGGCGCCGCTCGCATCTTCGCCGCAAGGGTTTCCATTTCGCGCTGTTGATACGGGAACGGCGGGCTCGATCCGTACTCCGCGACGTAGAGCTTGCCGCGCTCGCGCAGCGCGGGGGCAAGGACCTCCGTGTACCAACCCCCGCCGGGCCAAATTTCGACGACCGTCATGTCGGGTCGCAAGCCGAAGAACTCGAGCGTTTCCTTGGGGTGGCGGTAGCGATCGCGCGCGCGGTTCGCAGCGCTGCGGTGCGCGCCGGCGAGCGCCCCATCGAGCCCGGCCTCCGCCGTCGGCGTTTGCGCCTGCGCCGCAGCTGCCCACAGGACCACCGCGATCGTGCTCGCGGAGCTCAAGAGAATTCGGTTTCTCGTGTACATACTTCTTCGCCTCTCTCTCGTGCTGCACGCCGAGTGTGCCTCAGGGCCGAAACCGCCACAACGCGCGACGCGGGGCAGCCTAGACGCTCGAGGCCGCCAGCCGGTAATGTCGCAGACGGGCCGCGACTGGCCGGCCCGCTTTCGGGGAAGCAATGCTGCGCGTCGTCGTAGTCTACGGAGTAGTCCTCGCCGCCGGCGCGCTCGGCCTGCAGTGGCTCCAGTATCGCTATCTCGTGCGCGCCTACCCCATCGAGATCTATGTCGCACTCGTCGCGCTCGCGTTCCTCGGGCTCGGGGTTTGGGTGGGCACGAAGCTTTTCCCGCGCACGCCGGTTACGACCAGGTTCGAGCCCAACATCGCCGCCCGGGCGACCCTTGGCATCAGCGATCGGGAGATCGAGGTGCTCGAGCTGCTCGCGGCCGGGCGTTCGAACAAGGAGATAGCGAAGCAGCTCGACGTCTCGCCGAACACGGTCAAGACGCATGTCGCGCGGCTCTACGACAAACTCGAGGCGAAACGCCGCACGGAAGCGATACTCAAGGCTCGCGAGCTAGGCATGATCCGCTGAATTTGGGGTGATTCGGCGCCAGTCACCCTTTCAGGCGATTGCTCGCATGGCCGGCTCCGCGCTCTGATGCGCCCGTCGCACCTCGAGGAACCTGTCCACATGATTCGACTGATACTGATCTACGGCGCCATCGCCGGCGTCATCGTCGCCGTGCCGATGGTCGTGCTCATGCTCACGCTGACCGAGGAAACCGCGCCCGACAACGGTGCGCTCTACGGCTACCTCACGATGATCGTCGCGTTGACCACGGTGTTCCTCGGCATCAAGCACTACCGCGACAAGATGCTGGGCGGAGTGATCCGGTTCTGGCCCGCGCTCGCGGTTGGCCTCGCGATCAGCGCAGTCGCGGGCGTGATCTACGTGATCGGTTGGGAGATCTCGCTCGCGTCGAGCGGGTTCGACTTCGGCGCGGCCATGTCGAAGATGATGGTCGACGCGGCACGCGCGCGAGGAGCATCGGAGCTCGAGCTCGAGAGCGTCGCAGCTCAGGCCGCAGCTTTCGCGCGCATGTACGAGAACCCCCTGTACCGTTTGCCGATCACGTTCGTCGAGATCTTCCCCATCGGGGTGCTGATTTCGTTCGTCTCGGCGGGGCTATTGCGCAACAGTGGCTTGCTGCCGGCGCGCGGACGGGCGTGACGGCTCGCCGTCACGCCGGAACGCGCCGATTGCCCATGGCACCCTGTCAGAATTGCTTCTCGATCGTCAACGCCCATTCGCGGGGCTGGCTCGCGACCCCCGTGCGGCCGAACGGGGCCGCGTTCGTGATCGCACCCGTCGTCGCATTGACCGTAATCTCGGGCGAATACTGCTGCCAATAGAACTTGTCGGTCACGTTCGTGCTCGCGAGCGACAACCGCCATTCGCTATTCGGCGGTTCGTAGGTCAGCCGCGCGTTCATGATCGTGTAGGCCGGAATGCACTGCCTCGGACAGGTGTTCGCCGTCACCTCATGGGCCGCGGCACGGGCGTTCGCGGGTCCCGTGTGCCGCTCCGACTGATAGAACGCATCGAGCCGCGGTGTGAGCGCCCCGCCGTTGCCGAG
>DATFFV010000568.1:0-22803 GCA_035249885.1 Gammaproteobacteria bacterium
TGCCGGCCGAGCACGCCGGGATCGGCGCCGAAGCGAGTCCGCCAGAGGTCGTGACTCAACACGACGACGGCCGACTCGTCGATGCGAGGCTCGTCCTCGGGACCGATCAAGCGGCCGAGCGCCGGCTGCAAGCCAAGCACCTGAAAGTAGCTGCCGGATACGAGCTCGGCGGAGACGCGCACGGCTTCGGCGCCGAACGTGACGCTCGCGTCGAGCGGCGTGTGCGCGGCGACGCCCGTGAACGCGGACTGCTGCGCCTCGAGGTCGCGAAACATCGGGTAACTCGTCGCGTCGCCGGGCTCCTCTCCGACATCGACATAGTTGAAGTTGACGAGCCGTTCCGGCTCCGGCGCGGCCAGCGGGCGGAGCAACACCTCGTAAAACAATGAAAAGATCGCCGTCGTCGCGCCCAGCCCAAGCGCGAGCATGACGATGACCGTCAGCGACAGCGTTGGGTGGCGCACGAGCTGACGGAACGCGAGCCGGAGGCTATTCACAGCGCAGCGCCTCCGTGGGCTCGATGCGCGCCGCGCGCCGCGCCGGCAGCCAGGCGCCTGCTAGAACAACCACGCCCAGCACGGCGACCGCCGAGCCGAGCACGATCGGGTCGCGTCCCGACATTCCGAATAGCACCGACTCTGCGACGCGGCCGAGCGCGAGCGCCGCGATGAAGCCGGCCGTCGCTCCGATCAGAGCCATCACGCCGACTTGTTTGAGCACCATCGCGCGAAGCCGCGCGGGCGCTGCGCCGAGCGCGAGCCTAAGGCCGAGCTCGCGCGTGCGCTGCGTGACGTTGTAGGCGAGCACGCCGTAGAGGCCAATGCCCGCGAGCAGCGTCGCGAGCGCGGCGAAGCCCGCCGAGAGCATCGACAACAGGCGATCGATGTAGACCGCTTCCTGCACCGTCACGACCAGGGTCCTGAGATTGGTGACCGGGACCTCGGGATCGAACTCTGCGACGACGCGCGGGATCGTCGCGAGCAGCGCGTCCGGATCCACGCCCGCGCGCAGGTAGTAGAACATCGCCTGCGCGGCACCCGCGAACTGGTACCGCGAAACGTACACGACCGGCTCGGTCTCGCCCTTGATCGAGGTGTGCTTCGAGTCGGCGACGATGCCGACGATCTCGAAGGGATAGCTCGTCGGCATCGTGCCGCCGCTGAGACGCCTGCCGACGTCCGTGACGTCGAATCGGCGCGCGAAGCTCTCGTTGACGACGGCCACTTGCGGAGCACCGGCCGTATCGCGATCCGTAAACACGCGGCCGGCGCGCAGCGGCACGCCCAACGCGGCGAAGAAATCGGTGCCGACCATGCCGATCGCAGCGGTCGTGTTGGCGCCGGCCGCGGTCTCGAAACCATCGACGGACCACGGCTGGCGCAGCGCGAAATCCCCGAGTATAGGAAGCGCCGCGCTGCCGACGCCGATGACGCCCGGTTGCTGGGCCAACGTCTCCTCGAGACGGTCGTGGAAATCGGCCAGTCGCTCGGGGCTGTACGCGTTCAGTCGCGGCGAAACGCTGAAGCTCACGATCGAGTCGACGTCGACCCCGAGGTCCTGTTGCGCGACGTTCATGAGGCTCTTCGTGAACAACCCCGCGAGCACGAGCAACAGCAGCGAGAACGCGATTTGCGCCGTCGTGAGCGCGCCGCGAAAACGCAGCGCGGCGCGACCGCCGCCGGACCGCGCCGCGTGCACCTTCATAGCCAGTGCCGGGTTGGTATTGCTCACGCTCCACGCGGGCGCGAGGCCGAACACGACCACCGTCAGGAGCGACGCGCCCGCGGCGAACAGCATCGCGGTGGAGCTCAACGCGGGCGCGAGCCCGGTCACGAGACCTACGGGCAGCAGCGCGGTAATGAGCCGCACGATGAGCGCCGCGACGAGCAAACTCGCGAGGCCGCCGATCGCGATGAGCACGAACGACTCAGTGAGCAGCTGCCGGACAAGCCAGCCGCGGCTCGCGCCGAGCGACGCGCGCGTGGCCATCTCGCCGGCTCGCGCCGCGCCGCGTGCGAGCAGCAGATTCGCGATGTTCACGCAGACGATGAGCAGCACGAGCACGGTCACGCCGAGCAGCAGAGTCAGCGGCCGTCCGGCGGTGGTCGGAAGGTTGCTTTGGCCCTGAGACCCGGGCGAGAACGCAATCTGCCGTGCGCGAAACTGGTCGAGCAGCCCCGCGGGGAGCGGCTGCCCGGGCTGCTGCAGCGCGCTCAGCTCCGGTAATTCGACATCGTTGAGAATGCCCGAGTAGACGACGTTGAGCTCCGCGGCCGCACGCTCCAGCGTGACGCCCGGCGCGAGTCGGGCGAAGAGATAGAGCCAGTAAGCCCGACGGCCCTCCCGGTCATCGAACATGGCAGGCCCGCTGAGCCCCGAATTGACGACCGGCGACATCGTCAACGGCACGAAGACGTCCGCGCGAATGCCGAGGTTCGTGCCCCTGAAGCCCGCCGGTGCGACGCCGATGATCTCGAGCACCTGACCATTGACCGATAGCGTCTTGCCGATGACGGTCGGGTCGCCGCCCAAGACGCGCTGCCAGAATTCGTAGGTGAGCACGGTCACGGCCGATTCGCCGACGCGCGGGTCATCGCTGGGGCCTATGAGCCGCCCGAGCGCGGGCCTCAAGTTCAGCACGTCGAAGTAGCTGCCCGAGACGAACCAACCGCGGCCGGACACGGGCCGATCGTCGAAGCTCAAGTTCGCGAGGAAGTCGACGTGCGCCGCTAGACCCACGAAGCCGGACTGCGCCTGCTCGAGATCGCGGAACATCGGATAGGTGAACTGGGCCTCGCGGTTACCAAGCCCGAGGTCCTGCGAGTTACCACCCGGTTTCGGTCCAGGCGCCGCGAGGTTCACGAGCCGGTCGGGCTCAGGCACGGGCAGCGGCCGCACGAGGATCTGGTGATACAGCGAGAACATCGCCGTCGTCGCGCCGATGCCAAGCGCGAGCATGAGGATCACGACGACCGAGAGGCCCGGACGCAGCTTGAGCTGACGCAATGCTTGCTTGATTTGGCTCACGATTCCCCCTGACCCCCGCGTGAGTTCCTGCGTCACTACTCCAAGTGCCGTGCCAACGCCGCGCGCGCCGTAAGTCTTTGTTTTGCCGGCTCGTCCGCGGCGCTTCATCCCAGCCCGGCGTCCCGCAATTGGGCGGGGCGTCCCGGTTTCGCCACTGCGGTACTATCCTCCCATTCCGATAACAACGGAGGAGGAATCCGGTGAAGCGTCTCACTCTCTCGTGCATCGTGCTCTTTGCTGCGGCGCTCGCCCCCGCGGGCGGCTTCGCGCAGCCGACCTCTGCACAACAGATCTCGTGCGTGCGCGGCGGGTTACAGCGCGCCGTCAACCTCTACATCGACGCGCAGACCAAAGGCGATACTTCCGGCCTGCCGCTCGGCGCCGGCCTGGGCTACGTCGAGAACATGGTGCCCACCGACATCAAGGCGGGCCTCATCAGCACGCCGCTCAAGATCGACCATCATCGCAGCCTGCTCGACGAGTCGACGTGCCAAACGTTCACCGAGGTCATCGTGACGGATGCCGCGAAGCCGTACGTGCTCGGGACACGCATGCGCATCAACCACGACAAGATCGCCGAGATCGAGATCCTCTGGACGACGACGGGCTATTGGCTGTTCAACGCCGAGGCCTATCTCAAGTATTCGTCCGCCGAAGACTGGGGCCCGATCGCGCCCGAGGAGCGCGACTCGCGCGGCACGCTCGTCGCGGCCGCCAACGCTTACCTCGATGCGTTCCTCGAAGGGAAGATCGACCAGGTGCCGTGGGGCTTCCCGTGCGTCCGCGTCGAAGGCGGTATGTACACGGGCCGAGGCACTCCGACCGATAGCTGCGAGGTCGGCGTACCGGCTGGCGTGAACATCGCGAACCGCCGCTTCGTCGTGGACGAGGTCATCGGCTCGGTCGTCGTGTACTGCACGTTTGGCGCCGGCGGCCCGACGGGTGGCAGCGGTGCGCCCGACACGCACCTGTTCCGCGTCGAGAACGGCAAGCTGCGTTACGTGCACACACTGACGCACCTGCTGCAGTCGGCTTTCCGCGGCGGCGGTGGTGGTGCCGGCGGCGGAGCTGGCGGCGGGCAGAACACCCGCCAATAGCTAAAGCCCGATCTCGGTGGTCCGCACGCGCGCGAATCGTTGGGCGACGTCGGCCCAATTGACGAGCTCCCAGAAGCTCTCGATCCACGCGGCTTTACGGTGCCGATACTGAAGGTAGTAGGCGTGTTCCCACATGTCGACGACCAGTATCGGTAACGTGCTGCTTCCCACGTTGCCTTGATGATCGAAGACTTGCTCGACGAGGAGCCGCTTGCCCAGCGGTTCCCACGAGAGCGCGCCCCAACCCGATCCCTGCAGGTTTTGGGCAGCCGCCGTGAGCTGGGCCTTGAACAACGCGAACGAACCGAAGTGCGCGTCGATCGCATTCTTGAGGTCGCCGCTTGGGTTGCCGCCGCCTTTCGGAGACAGGTTCTTCCACAGCAACGAGTGCAGCAAATGGCCGGACAAATGGAACGCCAAACTCTTCTCGAGCTGGTTGATCTCGGCGAAGTTGTCGCGCCGGCGCGCTTTGGCGAGCTTGTCGAGCGTGTCGTTGGCGCCTTTGACGTACGCGGCATGGTGCTCGTCGTGGTGGATCTCGAGCACGTCCGCGGACAAGTGCGGCTCGAGTGCGTCGTAAGCGTAGGGTAGCGGCGGCAACGAATAGGTCGGCTGGGGTCCCGTGCTACGCGGTGGGTCCGCGCCCGGCAGGCCGAGTCCTAACGGCGAATGGCTCATTTTCTACTCCTACCATCATTGACGTCCGTGTCCATCGAGACGCTCGAGTGTTCCGCGCGCGAGTCGTTTCGAGCGTGCCGCCAATCATCCATGTGTCCCTGGCAGCCCCACTCTCGGGCTCGTCGCCAAACGCTTGCGTGTCGGCGAACGAGCCCGAGGGGATCGACGTCGTCGATCCGATCCGAGTCCATCGCCGTTACCTCGTTTGCTCGTGGAGTTCACAGACAACCTGCAAGGCTCGTGCCAGCGGGATTTCGCGGCCGCGCGAGTACACTCGGCGCTCGAAATGCAAAACGAGCGTGCAATCTTTGTAACGGCATGGGATATGCATCGAGACGGGCTGGTATCCGCTAACGGAGTGGACGCATGGCGAAGCCAGGACGAAAGGCCAAGCAGCGCAACGCGGCGCGGCAACGGCAACGAAGACGTCGAGCCGAGGACCACAGAGCGGTGGGCAGGGCCGCCAACCGACAAGCCGAGAACGAAACCGTCGAGGAGGCCGGCAAGGAATCGTTCCCCGCGAGCGATCCGCCGGCGACCGGCCTGCCCGACAAGCCGCCGGTCAACGCCGATGAGAAATGGAAGGCCGCGCGAAAAGCGCGGCAGGGCGGCAAGCGCGGTCGCCGCACTACTGCTTGATGTCGCGGCCGTCGTTCTGTTGTTGCTGCTGTGCGGTGTGCGGCGCGTGCGGGTCATGACGAAGGAGCCGGAACCGCCGCGTGGCGGCACGCGCGTGTGCGACCAGCCGGGCCGCGAGCAGGAAAATTCCTATCGCTGCGGCGAGGCCTAGAACCGTAAGCAGGAATGCCACCGTGTCGCTGCCCATCGCTGCCCCCTTGCCTGGATGCGCGCCCTGGATCGGCGGACGCCTTGTGTCTCCTATCCTCGGCCGATTCGCAGCCGCCGTGAGCAATCAAAGCAAGATCGGTGCCACGCCGTAGCCGTGGGGCGGCGACGCCTTTGCAGGGCGGCAAATCTCGCTTCTGATTGCAGATTCTCCATTCCGATGGCGGGCGCACGTGAGCGCCGACGATGGCGTGCCGCACGTGACCGGTCTGCGTGGAGCAGCCGGCAGCCTCACGACGTCGCGCTGCAGCACGTGCGTGGCACGCATCTTGCTCGGCTTCATTCATGGAAACCCGCACCGTTCAAAGGCTCATCGACGTGGGCGATACGGTCTGCTGGGTTACCTCGGCGGGGGGGCTAGTGGCAGCCAACCCCGATTCGCCGATTCGGGAGCCACTCGATTTTCGACGGCTGTTCGCGGGCCTTTTGTTGCTCGTGCTCGCGGCGCTGTTCTTCAGCATGATCGCGCCGTTCCTCGAGGCGCTGGTTCTCGGCGCGATCTTCAGCACAAACGCAGGTCCACCAGAGTATCGGGTCTCGAGCGGATGAGAAGGTGTTCCAGGAGCACGCGATGCCCCGACGCTCATCTCGCTCCGCCGTCAACGCCGAACGCACCGCGCGGGAACGGCTGCTCGTCGAAGGCGATACCTGCTGGCGTGTGGCACGCGCCGAGCGTGCCGCCGTGCTCATCGACGCCGCCGACTATTTCGCGGCGCTGCGTTCGTCGCTGCTGAAAGCCGAGCACTCGATCTTTCTGCTCGGCTGGGACCTCGACAGCCGCACGTGCCTTCAAGGAGCCGTCGAGCCCGACGACCGCGCCCCGCGCGAGCTCGGCAAGCTCATGCGCTGGCTCTTGAAACGCCGACCTAAGCTCGAGATCCGCATCCTGCTTTGGGACTATTCGGTGTTCTATGCGGCGCAGCGCGAGCTCTTCCCGAGGCTCATCTTCGGGTGGAACAAGCCGCGTCGCGTCGAGATCGTGCTCGACGCGCACCTGCCGCTCGGCGCATCGCACCACGAGAAGCTCGTCGTCATCGACGACAGCGTCGCGTATTGCGGCGGCATCGACCTGACGCTGCAGCGCTGGGATACGGCCGAGCATCGCGTCGACGATCCGCGGCGCCGCGATCCGAAGAGCAAGCCCTATGCTCCGAAGCACGACGTGCAGACGGTCGTCGACGGGCCGGCGGCGGCAGCGCTCGGTTGGCACGCGCGCGAGCGCTGGGCACACGCGGGCGGAGAGCCCGTGGGCGACGTTGCGCGGTTCCGAGACCGTTGGCCCGGCCACGTCGAGGCGGATTTGGAGGACGTGCTGATCGGAATCATGCGAACGCTTGGCGCCGTGGAGGGCATCGAGGAAGTCCGCGAGGTCGAACGCGCCACGATTGCGGCGATCGAACGCGCGGAGGTGTTCATCTACATCGAGAATCAATACATCACGGCGAAATGCGTCGTCGATGCGCTCATCGAGCGCATGCGGGCAAACGACGCGCTCGAAGTGGTGATCTTGACGAACGAGGAGTGCGGCGGATGGCTCGAGGCCGAGACGATGGGCGTCGGCAGGCAACGGTTCATGGCCGCATTCGCGGACTCCGGGCTCGAGCGGCGTATTCGCTTCTTGTTTCCGATCGTTCAGGGTGGCCGCGACGACGCGCCCATCCCGCGCGCCGCGGATCGCCACGTAGCCGTCAACGTGCATTCGAAGGTTATGATCGTCGACGATGCGTTGCTGCGCGTGGGTTCGGCGAACCTCAACAACCGGTCGATGGGCTTCGATACGGAGCTCGACCTCGCCGTCGAAGCCGAGACCGCCGCGCACCGCACCGCGATCGCGGACATCCGCAATCGGCTCATTGCGGAGCACTGGGGCGTCGAGCGCGGAGCCGTCGCGCACGTTTTGGCGTCCCGCGAGCCGGCACTCGCATCCTTGTGCGCCCTCGCGGGTGACGGCCCCCGAACCGTCCGCCCGCTCGTTCAGGACGAGGGCGTGGCCGGCACGGAGATCGTGCAGATGCTCGGCGATCCCGAGAGCGCCGTCACGGCCGAGCGGTTCGTCGATGAGATTCTCGGTTTGAAGCGCTCGCGGCCCGTGCTCAAGTGGGCGACTCGCGCTCTCGCAGCGGCCGCGATCGCGGCCCTCTCGATCGTCGTGTGGCAGCTACTGCCGTTCGATCGCTGGGACGTGATCGCGTCCGTCGAGGCGGGCATCGAAGGGTTGCGCGGTCACGCGTGGCACGTGCCGCTCGTGTTGCTCGCGTTCGCTGTCGGCGGCGCCGTGGCGTTTCCGATCCTTGTCTTGATCGGCGCGACGATCGTGGCGTTCGGGCCCTTGGAAGGGTTCATCTTGGCGTCGGTCGGCACGCTGCTCGCCGCGAGCTCGAGCTTCGGCATGGGCCGGCTGCTCGGCCGGCGGCCGCTCGAGAGGCTGTTCGGCGGGAAACTCCAGCAATTCGAGCGACGGCTCAGCGGCCGCGGTGTCATCGCGGTCGCGCTGATCCGCAAGGTGCCTGGACCGCCGTTCACGCTCGTCAACATGCTCATCGCAGCCTCGGGGATCCGGTTTCGCGAGTTCTTGGCGGGCACGGCGCTCGGCATGGTCCCGGGCATCGGTGTATTCGCGCTGCTCGGCGACTGGCTCGTCGACGTCTGGCGCAATCCGACCCCGCTGCGCGTGACACTCGTCGTGGCAGCGGTAGCGCTATGGATCGGCGTCTTGCTCGGCACGCAGCGGTTGGTCAATCGCTTCGCTAAGAAATGAGCCACGACGCGTCGACGATCCGCGTGCTCACGTGGAACGTGCACGGGTGCGTGGGGCGCGACGGCGTTTGCGATCCCGAGCGCGTCGCGCGCGTGCTCGAGGTGGCGCAACCCGATATCTCCGCGCTCCAGGAGATCGACGCGCGCACGCGCGCGCTGGCGCAGGATCCGTTCTCGTACTTCGCGGAGCTCTTCGATTGGACGGCTGTGTCGGCTCGCACGCTGACGGCCAAGGATGGCCACTACGGCCACATCGTCATGAGCCGCTGGCCGATCGAATCGCTCGGCGAGATCGATCTATCGGTGCGCTGGCGCGAGCCCCGCAAGGCGATCGTCGGCGCGGTCGCCGCGCCGTGTGGACGCATCATCGTGATCGCGACGCATCTCGGTCTGCTGCCGTTCGAACGACGCCGCCAGTTCGAGCGCCTCAAAGCGCGAATCGCGGAGATCGCGGAGCGGCCGATGATCGTGCTCGGCGATTTCAACGACTTCCCGGGACGCGGGCTCGCGGAGCGAAGCCTGTGCCCGCCGCTGGAAATGACACCCGAGCTCGCGACCTATCCGTCGCGCCTGCCGCTGCTGCCGCTCGATCGGATCTGGCACACGAAACCGCTCGAGATGGTCACGATGGCGACGCTGCGCGATGCGGGACGCGTCTCGGATCACTTGCCGTTGCTCGCGAGCTTGCGGTTGCCGGGCCAGCGGGCGTAGTCATATAGCGGAGGACGTCCTCTTTTGGTGATTCCGGCTCGCTCGCTACTCGGCTGGCGAAATCTCGGTTACGGTGGCCGACATCCCGCCCTGGATCGTGAACTGAAACGCCACCTTTTGGCCTGGACGAAGATCTGCGGCCGCCTCAGGGTCGGCGAGCGTGAAGCTCATCGTCATGGCGGGCCAGCTAGCGCTTGCGACGGGACCATGGGACAGGTTCACGGTGCGAGCTGCCAAATCGACGGAGTTCACGGTTCCTTCTGCCGCGTGCACTGCCGCGTTCGGGGCGGCTTGCTCTTGCGTCGCTGGCATGCCGGGCATTGCGCCGCCCGCGGCGGATTCCTCGCCATCATTCGCGTTGCCGCACCCCCCTAAGGCGAGCGTGGCCAACGCGGGCGCTGCGAGCGAAAACATGTTGCGATTCATTTGACGCTCCTGAATGTCGATGAAAGTCGATCAGCGATAGGACTGCGATGGACTGGTGACCGTGACGCTGCGCCGTCGTATCAGCCAGTACGCAGCGGGGATCACGAGCATCGACAACAGCGGAGCCGTGATCATGCCGCCGACCATCGGCGCGGCGATTCGTTGCATGACCTCGGATCCCGTGCCGGATCCCCACATGATGGGAAGCAAGCCCGCGAGGATCACGGCAACGGTCATCGCCTTGGGCCGAACGCGAAGGATGGCGCCTTGGTCGATGGCTGCCAGGAGATCGGCGGCTGTGCCCCTGCCATGCGCTGTGCTCGCGTCCCATGCGTGGCGCAAATACAGAAGCATAATGACTCCGAACTCGGCCGCAACACCGGCGAGTGCGATGAAACCTACCGCGGCCGCGACCGACAGGTTGTAGCTCAAGAAGTACAGCAGCCAGATCCCGCCGACGAGCGCGAACGGCAACGTCACCATCACGAGCAACGCTTCGTCGAACCGCCGGAAGATGACGTAGAGAAGCACGAAGATAATCGCGACGGTGAAGGGCACGACGACCTTCAATCGGGCGGCCGCACGCTCGAGGTACTCGAACTGACCGGACCATGAGATCGAGTACCCGGGCACCGGCTCGACGCTCGACGCCACGGCCTGCTGCATGTCGCGCACGGCCGAGCCCAGGTCGCGACCGCGGACGTCGACGTACACCCAGCCCGAAGGGCGCGCGTTCTCGCTTTTCAACATCGGCGGGCCATCGACGATTCGTATCCGCGCAACGTCGGACAGGACGATCTGAGCGCCGCGTCCGGTGACGAAGGCCAAGCGACGGAGGTCCTCCACCGAGTCACGGGTTTCTCGCGGATAGCGGAGGTTGATCGGAAAGCGCGCGAGGCCTTCGACTGTTTCGCCGATGGTCTCCCCGCCGATCGCCGAGGAGACCACGGATTGCACGTCCGCCACGTTCAAGCCGAAGCGCGCCGCGGCGTCGCGGTCTACGTCGACGTCTATGTAGCGCCCGCCAGTCAAGCGTTCGGCAAATGCCGACGAGACGCCAGGCACGGCGCGAACGGCCTCCGCAATGGCCGCGGTCGTTCGGTCGATTTGCTCGAGGCTCGAGCCGGCGACCTTGATGCCGACCGGGCTCTTGATGCCTGTCGCGAGCATGTCGATGCGGTTGCGAATCGGCGGCACCCAAACGTTCGCGAGGCCCGGCACCTGCACGATGCGGTCGAGCTCGGCTACGAGCGCGTCGGGCGTCAGCCCCGGCCGCCACTGCTCACGAGGCTTGAACTGGATCGTCGTCTCGAACATTTCGAGCGGCGCGGGGTCCGTCGCGGTCTCCGCGCGTCCCGCCTTGCCGTAGACGCTCGCGACCTCGGGAACGGTCTTGATGAGCCGATCCGTCTGCTGCAGGAGCTCCGCCGCTTTGCCGGCCGAGAGACCCGGCAGGGCGGTCGGCATGTAGAGCAAATCGCCCTCGTCGAGCGCCGGCATGAACTCCGCGCCTATCTGTCGCAGAGGCCACCAGGTAGATAGCAGCAGCGCGCCCGCGATGCCGAGCGTGAGCAGCGGCGCTCGAAGCACGCGGCCCAGTACCGGCCGGTAAAGCGCGATCAATCCGCGGTTGAGCGGATTGCGTTGCTCGTCGGGTATGCGCCCACGGATGAGGTAGCCCATGAGCACTGGGATCAAAGTCACGGCGAGACCTGCCGCCGCCGCCATCGCGTACGTTTTCGTATAGGCGAGGGGCGCGAATAGGCGCCCCTCCTGTGCCTCCAGCGTGAACACCGGCACGAAGGACAGGGTGATGATCAGCAACGAGAAGAACAGCGCGGGCCCGACCTCGGCGGCTGCCTCGCCGACGACGCGCCACCGCGCTTCGCCGTCGGGCTCGGACCCCGCGTGCTCGTGCCGCCACCGCTCGAGATGCTTGTGAGCGTTTTCGATCATCACGACGGCCGCATCCACCATCGCGCCGATCGCGATCGCGATGCCGCCGAGCGACATGATGTTCGCGTTGACGCCCTGGTAATGCATCACGATGAAGCTCGCTAGGATTCCGAGCGGTAGCGAGACGATGGCGACGAACGCCGATCGCAAGTGAAACAGAAAGATGAAACAGACGACGGCGACGATGACGAGCTCCTCGACGAGCTTGCGCGTCAGGTTGTCGATCGCACGCTCGATGAGGCCGGAGCGATCGTAGACCGGCACGATGTCGACGCCCTCAGGAAGACTCCGCCCGAGCTCCGCAAGCCGCGTTTTCACCGCAGCGATGGTTTCGAGCGCGTTCTCGCCGCTGCGCATCACGATCACGCCGCCCGTGGCTTCACCTTCGCCGTCGAGTTCGCCGATGCCGCGGCGCATCTCCGGGCCGACCTGAATGCGCGCGACGTCACCGAGCCTCACGGACACGCCGGCGCTCGTGGTGACGATCGGGATCTTGCGGAAGTCATCGAGGCTCTCGAGATAGCCCGACGAACGAACCATATATTCGGCCTCGCCGAGCTCGAGCACGGAGCCGCCGCTTTCCTGGTTCGCGCGCTCCACCGCGTCGACCACCACGCCGTGCGGTAAGCCGTAGGCGCGCAGCCGGTCGGGATCGAGCACGATCTGATACTGCTTCACCATGCCGCCGACGGTTGCCACCTCGGCGACGTTCGGCACGGACTTGAGCTCGTACTTCAGGAACCAGTCCTGCAGTGCACGGAGCTCCGCGAGATCGTGCTTGCCCGTGCGATCGACGAGAGCGTACTGATACACCCAGCCGACGCCCGTTGCGTCGGGCCCGAGTGCCGGCCTGGCCGCTTCCGGCAGGCGAGCCTGCGCCTGGCTCAAGTACTCGAGCACGCGCGATCTCGCCCAGTACAGGTCGGTGCCGTCCTCGAACAGCACGTAGACGAACGAATCGCCGAAGAACGAGTAGCCGCGGACGGTCTTGGCGCCCGGCACCGAGAGCATCGTCGTGGTCAGCGGGTAGGTGACCTGATTTTCGACGATCTGCGGCGCTTGTCCGGGCCACGTCGTGCGGATGATGACCTGCACGTCGGATAGATCGGGCAGCGCGTCGACCGGAGCATTGACGACCGACCAGGCGCCCCACGCCGCGACGATCGTCGATGCGACGAGCACGAGGAAGCGGTTGCCGATAGACCAGCGAATGAGCGACGCGATCACCGATCGCCTCCCGCCGTCGGCGTGATCTCGACGATGCGCGGTTTGCCGTCGTCGCCGAGCACGAACGTGAAGCGCACGGTTCGACCGACCTCGAGCTCTGCGGCGGGCGCGCCGGCGGGAAGCTCGAACTGCATCGTCATCGAGCCCCACTGCGCCGACGGAATCGGTCCGTGCGAGAGCGTGACGCTGCCGCCGCCGATGGCCTCGACCCTGCCGTCGCCGGCGTGCGTCGTCGCGGCACTGGGCGGCGGCATTGCTTCCATGCGCGTGCTGGTGGCGCGCAGACTCGCCTCCGAGTCGAGCAAGAACTGTCCGGATACGACGATCTTGTCGCCGGCGCTGAGGCCGCTCTTGATCTCCGTCCGGCCGTTCGACTCGAGACCGATCTCGACGTCCACCGCCTGGAACGTGCCATTCGGCTCGGCGCGCATGACGACGGTTCTGCGTCCCGTGACAATCACGGCCTCGGTCGGAATCGATAGTGTGTCCGTCGTCGGACCCGACAGCGTGACATTCACGAACATCCCCGGAGCGAGCTCGCGGTTCGCATTCGCGAGCTCGACACGCGCCTTGATAGTGCGAGTGTTGGGATCGACGTCCGGCAAGATCGCTTGCACGCTGCCGGCGAACGCGGCGCTCGGCACGGCGGGCGAGCGTGCCTCGACGCGCGCGCCGGGACGGAGCAGCGCTGCCTGGCTCTCCGGTACCTCCGCGTTCGCCCAGACGGTATCGAGCCCGTTGATTTTGAACAGCGTCGCGCCGGGCATGACCGTCATGCCTTCGCGCGCGGCAAGCTCGACGACGACGCCCGCGATCGGGGCGCGCAACGTGATGCGCGGGCGGACGGCCCCCGAGTCCTCGACGCTGCGGATCTGCTCGTCGTTCATGCCCGCTTGACGCATTCGCTGTCGCGCCGCGTCGATGAGGATCGCCGTGTCGGCGCCGCGCATTCCCGCGACCGCCAGGAACTCTTCTTGAACCGCTGTCCATGCCGGGACGTAGAGTTCGGCGAGCGGTTGGTCGGCTCGAACTTCGTCGAGCGTCGCGCGAACGTGTAACCGCTCGACGTAGGCCGTGGCACGCGCCTGCACGATCACCTGATCGCGCTCGTTGTATATGATGTTGCCGACGGCTTCGATCTGCGGCGTCATCGCACCGCGGATCACTTCCGCGGTGCGGATGCCGAGATTCTGCTGGATGCGCGGGCTCACCTCGACGGCTCCATCGTCGCCGCCCTCGTAGACCGGTACGAGTGCCATATTCATGAAGGGCGACTTGCCCGGTTGATCGAAGCGCTGGCCCGGCACCATGGGGTCGTGCCAGTACAGGACTCTCTTGCCGGTGGCCGGGTCGACGTCGCCGGCTTTCATCGGCGCGCCCCCATTCGCCGAGACTTGTCCCGCGGCCCCGAGCCCGCGCATCATGCCGAGCCGATAGGACCCAACCGCGATCGCGGCTGCGACCACGACCACGGCTGCGACGACGAGCGCCAACCTGCGGCGCTTGCCTTCCGTGAGGCGCGCGCTACTCATGTTGCGTACCTCCAGGGATCAGATAGGTGAGCTCGGCCCAGAGCGATGCCGTCTCCATCTCGAGCATGAGCTGCTCGAGCCGCATATCGATCTCGGCGACGCGCGCGTCGAGCACAGCCGTCAGAGTGCCGTTGTTGCCTCGATAGACCGCAGTAACGGCGTCCGTGCGCTCGGACGCGAGTGGAATCAGCGTAGTCGAGTAGCGCTCGAGCCGCGCTCGGTTCGCGTTCCAAGCCGCGAGCAACGACGCCGTCTCCGCAGCGTGCTCGCGCGTCGCTTCCTCGCGCTGCGCGCGCGCTCGGTCCGCGAGCGCGAGCTTCGCGGCCAACTCTCGGTCTTCACGCTTGCGCTCGTATAGCTGCAACGGCTTCGAGAAGTTGAACGACATCATGTTCGAGAACCCGGGCCCTCGACGGCTGTACATGACTCCGACGGTCCAGTCCGATCGTTGGTCCGTGCGAGCGATCGCAACGTCGGCGAGCGCGACTTCCTCTTGCTTGCTCATCAGCGCGATCTCGGGGTGACGGGCGAGGGCCTCTTCGAGATTGCCGCCGTGCACGCTGACCGCGTTCATCGGCGGAGGGCTCGCGAGCGGCCGCGTTGCGTCGTCGCCGATCCACCGGGCGAGCGCAGTCACGGCGAGTTCGACGTCGCGCTGGCTTTCGGCCAGCCGATCGTCGATCTTGCCCGCGGCGATGCGGGCGGCGAAGGCGTCGGCTTGCGCGCCCAACCCGCTCCGAAACGCGACGTCCGCCGCAGCGATCTGCAGGGCCGCCTGTTCGCGCTGCTCGAGGAGCACGCTGTGTGCGCGCTCGAGGTAGTGGCGCTCCAACCACGCCAGGGCGGCGCCGCGTTGCAGCTCCGTGAGCGTGAGCGCCCCGGCGGCGTCCGCTGCTTCGGCCTCCCTCTGGAAGCGTTCCGCACGGGCGTCCCGTTTGTCGCTGCGCGTCAGCTCCCGAGACAAACCGATGGAGCGCATCGTCATGAAGTCGCGCGTGAGGCTGAAGGCGTCCGGTCCGTCGACAGGAAGGTTAGTGACTCCTGTCGTGAGCTCCAGATCGGGCGGCTGACGAGCGGCGATCGCCAGGTCGCGCGCGGCGCTGGCTGCGGCGCCCTCGGCGTCGAGTTGACGCGAGCGCTCTGCCGCCAGGCGAAGCGCCTCGTCGAGCGTCAGGGCGTCCGCTTGGGCGCACACCCGCGGGACGGGCGCCAGCAACGCGACGGCCGCCACGAGCGGCAAGAAGCGAAATATATGAGCGTGAGACACAACCTTTCTCCAAGTCTGTTCCCAACGAAACAGAAACGCCGAGCGATGAGCTCGGACGAAAGGCGTGCGCTCAGATTCTCAGTCGACTCGTAGCGAGATAGGTTGGAGGACCGGCTAGGTCGAGAGTGGAAGGCGGGGCGAGTGCGGGCGTCGCGGGGGGATCTCGCGAATGCCAAGGCAGCGGCGGCACGAGGACGGCCGCGGGCGTCGGGAGATCCCGCTCGTTCGCCGGAGCAAAGCCGACGGTTGCCGGGCCGCAAGCAGCGCTGAACGAAGGCGGCATCCCGACGTCGAGCTGGCCCGGGTCCGTTGGCTGGTCGGGGCAACACGGCATTTCGGGCATCGCCAGGCTGTCCGGACAGACGCACGCAGCAACGGGCCCCGAGTAGAGGATCGCGAGTGTCAGCGCAAGAACGAATGTCCGGCCGAAGCTCAGCATGATAGGGCGATGTTAGCCCCGATGAACGGGAATGCAAACTAAAATGGGTATGAATGGGACGCGCGTCCGCTAGGGCCGAACGCGACCTTCAGCACGTTCACAGGGCAAAACACCGGGAGACGACGATGAGACAGGAATCCGAAAGCACTGTGGCGACCGACACCGATCGTCGATTGCTGCTCAAGACGGCCGCGGCTGGCATTGGAGCCGCTCTAGTGGCTACACCAATGGTCGGCGCGCAAGAGCAGGCGGTAACCGTGCAGGTTCGCGGCGAAGCATTCGCCCAGACGCATCAGCCTAAGCCTTTGCCGTTCAATTCGTCGTCGCTCGACGGTCTGTCCCAGCGCCTCATCGATTCGCACTGGGCGAACAACTACGGGGGCTCCGTCCGTGCGCTCAACGAGACGAAGCGGCGGCTCGCCGACGCGCTCGCCGATCGTGACTTGCCTGCCTACATCTACAACGACTTGAAGCGCGAGCACCTCATGCGCACCGGCTCGGTCGTTCTGCACGAGCTGTACTTCGACAACCTCGGCGGCAACGGCCGCGCGGATGCCGCGGCGCAGCGGCTGCTCGCGTCCGCGTTCGGAGAGTTCGGCCGCTGGGAGGCCGAGTTTCGGCGAATCGCGAACGGTCTCGGCGGCGGCTCCGGCTGGGTGATCCTCGGGTACAACAGCCAATTCGGGACGCTCGAGAACTATTGGATGGCCGACCACCTGCACAACCCGGCGGCGACCGTGCCCTTGCTCGTCATGGACATGTACGAGCACTCCTATCACATGGACTTCGGGTCGGCCGCCGGCCAATACGTCGACGCGTTTTTCAACAACATCAACTGGGAGCAGGTGCTCACGCGCATGGAAGCGTTGCGCTTGTCCGCGGCGTGAACGCACACGCGGTCGCCGTTTGCGTGGCCGGCGGCGTGCTCGCGCCGGCCGCCGCACTCGGCGATGTGGTCGACTTCGAGGCCGCCGACGTGGGCAGCGTGCCGACGGGCTGGGCCGTCGCGATGACGAGCGACGGCGGTCAGCCGCGTTGGGAGATCGTGCGCGACGCGACGTCGCCGGTCGGCGAGAGGGTTTTGGCTCAGGTCTCCGACGATCGAACGTCGGGACGGTTTCCGCTCGCGATCTACGACGACGTCGAGACCGTCGACGGCTCGGTGACCGTGCGATTCAAGCCCATTTCAGGCCGCATCGATCAGGCGGCCGGACTCGTCTGGCGCTATCGAGATCCGGGCAACTACTACATCGTCCGAGCGAACGCACTCGAGAACAACGTCGTGCTCTATAAAGTGGAGGACGGCCGCCGAACGCCGTTGCCGCCCATCGGGCGAGGCGATGACTACGGCGTCGAGCATCGCGTACCGGACCAAAGCTGGAGCACGCTCGCGGTCACCTTCAGCGGCACGCGCTTCGTCGTGACGTTCGACGGCGCGCCGTTGTTCGAGGTCGAGGACGCCACCTTCACGAGCGCGGGCAGGGTCGGTCTATGGACGAAGGCCGACAGCGTGACTTACTTCGACGGGTTCGAGGTCATCGCGCGATGACGCTTGGGCGCCGCGCTCGCCGGCTCGTGCCCGTGCTGCTCGCAGCCGGGCTATCGTTCGTCCGCTCCGAGAGCGCGGGGGCGTTTCCACCCTACCGGACGACCGACGCGGAGACGGCAGGCGACGACACGTTGGAGGCGCGCATCGGCTTGTTGCGGCTTCAGGTGCGCGACTCGCACAGCACGCGCCGTACGCCGCTGAGCCGCATCAACTACGGCATCGGCCCGCACTTCGAGGTGATCTCCGAGCTCGAGTACGCGATCGACGACCATGAGCTCGACGAAGGAGCGCTCGGTTTCAAATGGGCGAAGCTCGAGAACGGTCGTGGGTTCGGCGTCGAAACGCTGATCCTGTTGCCGGTGCGCTCCGAGCTCGACGGCGCGGGCATCGAGTCGCAAGTGATCCGCACCTGGCAGCAGCAGCGGTCGCGCGTGCACGTGAACGCCGGAGCGTTCTACGATCCGCGTGGGCTATCCACCGAGCGCGGCTGGCGCGCGAGCGCGCTCGCCGAATTCCCGCGCGGTCGACTACGGCCGGGCGTCGAGCTGTTCGTGCGCGACTCGAATGCCACCGACACGCGAATGCAGGCCGGCGTCGGGCTCATAGCGACGCTCGAGCGCGTGGAGATCCGCACGGGATTGCACGTCGGTCTCAACGATGCTGCGCCGGATCTCGAGGCCAGCGTGTGGCTGTCGTGGAAGTGGCAGGTGCCGAATCGAGCGCGGTAACGAGAGTCGCGAGGCTTCGCCCACGCTCCGAAGTACGCACGGCGTCCTATTGCGACGAGGCGATCGCGCGCGTCGCAAGCCATCTCGCCGCGGCGGTGGGGGATTCGGGTTCGTCCCCACGATCGACGCGAAAGTTCGCTTCGCGCATCAGATCCACGGAAATAGCGCCGACGAGCGGCTCGAGGGCGCGGCGCAGCAGAGCATCATCCCTGCGTTTGGCGGCGAGTAGGACGATCGCGTCGTACGGCAGAATCGCGCCTTGGGGATCCTCGAGCACGAGGAGGGCATTCGCCGCGATTCGTCCGTCGCTCGAGAACGCGGTGATCACGTCCACCTCGCGGGTCGTGACGGCTTCGTACATGAACGTCGACTGGAACTCGCGGCGGTTGGCGAACGCGAGGCCATATGCGTCGCGCAGTGCCGGCCACTCGGGTCTGGCGAAGAACTCGAAGTCGGCCCCGACGGTGAGCGTGCTCGCATGCTCCGCGAGATCCGCGATGGACCGGATGCCGAGCTCGGCGGCTCGGTCGCGACGCATCGCGAGGGCATAGGCGTTCTCGAACCCGAGCGCGCCGAGCATCACGATGCCGTGCTCGCGATCGAGCCACTCGCTCATTTCCCGCAACAAGGGCTCTCGAGGTGGTATGTCGGTGCGGCGCATGACGTTGGCCCAAATGGTGCCGGAGTAGTCGACATACGCGTCGATGTCGCCGGCCGCGAGCGCATCGAACACGATCGCCGAGCCGAGCCCCGTGCGGTGAACCGTCGACCCACCTTCCGCGGCGATCCGGTCAGCCATTAGCGCCGACAAGATGTATTGCTCGGAGAAATTCTTTGCGCCGATCACGTAACGCGCGGCGTCGACGTCGTTACGCGACGCGGCCGCCGACACGATGCCTGCAAGAAGTACCAGAGCACCGATGGAGATCCGCACGCGGCTGCGCCGCGCTACTCCTGTTTCGATGAGCGCCAGCAGCTGGTCGACGATGAGTGCCAATCCGGCCGCGGCCACACAGCCGAAAAGAACGGCCACCCAGTTTTGGACCTGCAGGCCGGAGAAGATGTAGTTGCCGAGGCTCGTTTGACCTACGGGGGTGGACAAGGTGGCGGCGCCGATCACCCAAACGGCCGCGGTCCGAATTCCCGCCATCAGCATCGGAGCCGCGAGAGGCAGCTCGACGCGCGTCAGCCGCTGCGATTGTGTCATGCCCACGCCTCGGGCCGCTTCGATGAGGGCCGGGTCGAGGCTCAAGATGCCGGTTACACCGTTGCGGATCACGGGCAGCATCGAGTAAAGCGTGAGCGCGAGCAGAGACGGCAGGAAGCCGAGTGCCGAGAAGCTCTGGCCGAACAGACGGTCGGATAGCGCAGCGAGTGCGAGCAGCAGAGGGTAGAACAACGCGAGCAACGCGAGTCCAGGGATAGTCTGCACGAGGCTCGCGAGCAGTAGTACCGGCCAGCGCACGTGCGGACTGCGGACGGCTGCGATCGTGAGCGACAAGCTGAACGCAAGCCCGAGCCCCATCGCCGCAGCGCTCAGTAGCACGTGCTCGCCGAGATACTCCGGCAGCACTGACCACGCGGCCGCGACGCGCTCATCCATGGCCCGTCTCCTGGTCGAGCATGGCGGCGACGCGCAGCGCTTGGCGGCGCGGCATGTCCATCATCGCGCGCACGGCCTCGTCGCGATGGTTGTTCATGAGCTCGCGCGGCGTGCCGTCGGCTACGATGGCTCCGCCCCGCATCACGACGATTCGATCGGCCAGCAGCACGGCTTCGAAAACGTCGTGCGTCACCATCATCGTCGTCAGGCCCATCTTGTCGTGCAGGCGGCGGTATTCCGTGCCGAGCGCGTCGCGCGTGAGCGGGTCCAGCGCGCCGAACGGCTCGTCCATCAGCATGATGGCGGGTCGTGCAGCCAATGCCCGAGCAACGCCGACGCGCTGCCGCTGACCACCCGACAGTGCAGCCGGGTAGCGCGACGCGAACTCGGAGGGCAGATTCACGAGAGCGAGCAACTCGGCGACGCGGCTGGCGATCTGCGCGCTGGGCCAGCCGAGCAATTGCGGCGTGATTCCGACGTTCTCCGCGACCGTGAGGTGCGGGAAGAGGCCGATGCGCTGAAAGACGTAGCCGATGCGTCGGCGCAGCAAGTGCGGCGGTTGCGAGCGCGTCGGCTCACCGCCGATGCGCACCTCGCCCGATGTCGGCTCGAGCAGCCGGTTCGTCATTTTCAACGTCGTGGTCTTGCCCGAGCCCGAGTCGCCCACGATCGCGACGAACTGTCGAGCGGGCACGGCAAGGTCGACGGAGCGCACGGCGAGGTGCTCGCCGTAAGAGCAGCTGACACCCTTGAGCTCGATCAACGGCGCCCGCCCGGTCGCGTCGACCGAGGCGTCGCTCGTCACGGCTCGAGCGCCACTCGCGAGTCGTCGGACGAATTGATCGCGACGAAATTCGCTGTCACTTCCCGTCTCCCGATCGACAACCAATCGATTTCGGGCGGCAACGCGTACGTTGCGCCCCGTGGAGCTCGTCCGTTGAGCTTTCCAGATGCTCGATCCGAAGCGAAGCAGTTTGATCCGTGACGACGCTTTCAGCCGGCGTCTGTCACGGAGTGGTCGCGTCGAGCGATCCGCAAGATGCGAATTCGTTCGGACCATACCATGGTTCAGCGGCGATCGCGACCGCTGGCCGAAAATAGACGTCCTGCCGTCACGGAGGTGTCGATCCGTTCATTCGTCTCTCGCGAGATTACCGCAGGCAGATTTCGACCGATCGTTGCAGTCTCCGCAGCGGAGATATTCGCGGGGTTGACCCTACGAAGGGTTGATCGTTAGGGTCACAGGTTTCGGCGTTCGTGCAAACGGTCGCCGCATAATCTGCTGCGGGGTGAAGGAGGAGCGATGATCGACTTCAACGAGCTATTGTCCTTGGCGATCTTCGGCAATTCGCCGATCACGTGGCTCATGGCAGTCGCGGTCACCGGCGGAGCGTTCGTGGTACTGCTGGTGGCGCGTCGAACCGTTCGCCGCTATCACCGAAGGTTCGAGGAAACGAACGCAGCGTCGTTCGCGCGAATTCCATTGCAGGTGCTGAGCAGAACCGCCGTGCCGTTCTTTCTCGTGCTCGCCTTGTTCGTGGGCGCTCAAGTCTTGACCATGGGATCGACCACGGCGCGCGTGCTCGCGTCGGCGATTACGATTGCGCTTTTCTGGCAGGCCGGGATTTGGGCCGTGGCAACGGCTTCGGCGTGGCTCGAGCACAAGCGTCGCCGCAGCCTCGCCGCGGATCGGGCCGCACTTGGCTCGATCAGCATCATCGGCGTGATTCTCAACGCGGTGATCTGGGCGCTCGTAGTGCTGTTGACGCTCGACAATCTCGGGATCGATATCACGGCGCTCGTGGCGGGCCTCGGAATCGGCGGCATCGCGGTAGCACTTGCCGTTCAGAACATTTTTGGCGACTTGTTCGCATCGTTATCGATCACCCTCGATCGCCCATTCGTCGTCGGCGACTTTCTGATTGTCGGCGATGTGCTCGGAACGGTGGAAACCATCGGCATCAAGAGCACGCGGCTCCGAAGCCTCAGCGGCGAACAGATCGTGATGCCGAACTCGGATCTCTTGAGCAGTCGTGTCCGGAATTACGGCCGAATGATGGAGCGGCGCGTCGTGTTCGCGACCGGCGTGACGTACGAGACGTCGATCGAGATTTTGGAACGGATCCCGGGGCTGATTCGCGACATCGTCGAGGGGCAGGCCGACACGCGCTTCGATCGCAGCCACTTCGCAGCCCATGGCGCTGCGTCGCTCAATTTCGAAACCGTTTACTACGTCCGCTCGCCCGACTACAACCGCTACATGGACATCCAACAGGCGATCAACCTGTGCCTGCATCGCGAGTTCACAAAGCTCGGCATCGAGTTCGCTTATCCGACGCAGAAGATATTCGTTGCGTCGATTCCCCTGCAGGAAGCCGCATAGATTTGGGACGCGTCGCTCGATGACGTGGCTGCCGCCGTGACGAAGCGGCGCTGACTGCAGCGGCGCGGGAAGTCGCCCGAGAGCTCGATCCGCAGATACCGGTTGCCTTCAGGACGCTTCGCGAAGTCGTCCGGGCCGGGAGCGCGGTCGCGCGGCCGCGCCGCACGGGCTGGACACTGGTCATTTCGGCCACTTAGTGATGCAAACCGCAACGTCGAGGCCACCCGCCCGAGTCGCTGCGCCGCCACGTTTTCAGCGCGATATCAAGCGGTTAACGACGCCGGGCTCGGTTGGCACAAAAGCTGCTCTTTCGGGCGCACCGTGCTCGGGCCGAAGGGCGAGGCAGGCGCTCGTTGTAACGAGCTCGACGCTCGCCCGTACTAACCACTGACAGGGCGGATTCGGGACGGCGCATGTTTTTCGCACACTTGCCGTAACCGTTGACGACGCCGCCGTATCAGTAGAAGAACGCCCAAGGTAGCCTTACGATGAAACGCCCCTCCAAATCCGTCTTGATGGCGACCGGACTGGCCGTTGCCGTGCTCGCGTGGATGCTGAGCGGCCTCGGCCGCGAAGC
>DATFFV010000569.1:0-3071 GCA_035249885.1 Gammaproteobacteria bacterium
ACCCATGCCGCTCACGACGAGCGCCGAGGGCGTGATGTGGCTGCCGGAGAACGGGGAGGTGCGCGCCGGCACGGACGGCGTGCTCGGCGAGTGGCTCGTCGCACCCGGCGCTTCGGTACGAGCCGGTGAGGCGCTCGCCGAGCTCGACGATCCCACCGTCGGGGTGGCGCTCGCAACCGCCGACAGCGACGTTCGCTCCGCCGAGGCCCGCTACCTCGCCGCACGAGCCACCGACGCCGTCGCCGCGGCGTCGATGCTCCCGCAGTGGCAGCGCGCGCAGGCCGAATACGCGGCGGCGCTCGAGCGCAGCGAGTCGCGCTCCGTGACGAGCCCGGCCGATGGTGTGCTCGTGGTGGCCAATCCCGAAGACTTGCCGGGCCGGTACTTCCGTCAGGGGGACGTGATCGGCTACGTCGTGCCGCCGGGGAGCGGCACCGTCCTCGCCGTCGTCCCCCAAGACGACATCGGCTTGATCCGCGCGCGCGTCGGCGAGGTGCAAGTCCGCCTGTCGCACAGCCCGGCGCAGGTTCATCGGGCGAGCATTGCGCGCCTCACGCCGGCGGGCGATTTCGACCTGCCGAGCCCCGCGCTCGGCACGACCGGCGGCGGCTCCGTGCCGGTTGCACCCGACGACACGGGCGGACGGCGGAGCCTCACGCGCGTCTTTCGCGTGGAGCTTACGCTCGAGCAACCGTTCGAACGGCTCGGCGGGCGCGCGCTCGTACGCTTCGACCACGGCAACGAGGCACTGGCGTTGCGCGGGCTTAGACGCTTGCGGCAGCTGTTCTTGAGGCACTTCGATGCATAACGCCGCCGCCATTCCCGCTCCGTGGCCGGGCTCGTATCCCGAGCGGCTCCTCGACGCGCAGGAGGCGAGAGATCGCCAGTTCTGGCGCACGCTGGGCACGCCTTGGTGGTCGTCGCGGCAAGCTCGATGGCGCGGCGAGGCATTCGTCGCGCGGGTCGAGGCGCGCGACAGCGAATGGCGCGCGGCCGGCGACGAGCAACTCGGTCAACACCTCCGCGAGCTCAGACGCGCGTTGTCCCTGCGCGGCTTCGACGACGACCTCACCGCGCGCTCGTTCGCGCTCGTGTGCGAGGTGGCACACCGCCGGCTCGGGTTGCGCGCTCATCCAACGCAGCTCCTCGGCGGCTGGGCGATGTTGAACGGCATGGTCGCGGAGATGGCTACCGGTGAGGGCAAGACTCTCGCTATCGCGTTCGCCGCGGCGACGGCCGCGCTCGCGCACGTGCGCACGCACGTGATCACCGTGAACGACTATCTCGCCGATCGCGATGCACGCGAGCTCGCGCCGCTGTACGCGGCGCTCGGCCTGCGCAGCGTGGGTTTAACGCCGAGCGTCCGGGAACCTGCGCAGCGTTCCGCGGCGTGGCGAGCCGATGTCGTGTACTGCAGCAACAAGAGTCTCGTTTTCGACTACCTGCGCGACCGCGTCGGCATGGGGCAGCGGCGCAGCCCGTTACACCGGGAGCTCGATCGACTCGGCGGGCGGCCCGGTCCGCTGCTCGCGGGCCTCGAGTTCGGCATCGTCGACGAAGCCGATGGCGTGCTCATCGACGAGTGCCGTCTGCCGCTCGTGTTGTCGCGCGAGCGGCCGGCGCTCTACGAAGCGGAGGTCTTCGCTGCCGCGCTCGAGCTCGCGACCCACCTGCGGTTCCCCGAGCACTATGAGGTTTACGCCGGCGAACGCCGCGTGAAGCTCACGGAGGCCGGGCGAGCGGCGCTAGCGGAGCTCGCGGCAGACCGCGGGGCCTTCTGGGCGGCCGGGCGCCGTCGCGACGAGCTCGTGCGCAAGGCGCTCACCGCGCAACACCTGTTCACGCGCGACGAGCACTACCTCGTGCGCCGAGGCCGCGTCGAGATCATCGATCCCAATACGGGGCGGGCGATGCCCGATCGATCCTGGGAGCTCGGCCTGCACCAGATGATCGACGTCAAAGAGGGGTGCGCGCCGAGCGGCGGCAAGGAAACGATCGCCCGCATCACGTATCAGCGGTTCTTCTCGCGCTATCAGCGTCTCGGCGCGACGACGGGGACGGCGCGGGAAGTCGCGAGCGAGCTGTGGCGTGTCTATGGGTTGCGCGTGCTGCGCGTGCCACGGCATCGCGCGAACCGCAATCGAGGGCAGGGCACGGCCATCTGCGCCGGCCTCGAGCAACATTGCGAGGCGCTCATTGCGCGCGTGCGCGCTCGGCAGAGCCGCCAGCAGCCCGTGTTGCTCGCGACACGCACCGTGGCCGCCTCCGAGCGCTTGAGCAACGTGCTGGCCGCCGCGGGGTTGCCGCACACGGTGCTCAACGCACGCAACGAGGTCGCAGAGGCGGCGATCGTCGCGCAGGCGGGGCAAGCGGGGCGCATCACGATCGCCACGAACATGGCCGGTCGCGGGACCGACATCAAGCTCGGCAGCGGGGTCGAGCTCATCGGTGGTCTGCACGTCATCGTGGCCGAATGCAACGAGTCGAAGCGCCTCGATCGGCAGCTCACCGGGCGTGCAGGGCGGCAGGGCGATCCGGGCAGCCACGAATGCGTGTTGTCGCTCGACGACGAGCTGCTCTGCAACGGCTCGCCCGCGTGGCTGCGCGTGCAGCTCTCCGGGCTGCTCTTGGGAGCCCCCCGGCTCGGCCGTTTGCTCACGTGGGGGTTATTGCGATTCGTGCGGTGGCGGCTCGAGAGACGCGCCGCTCGGCAACGGCGTTTGGCATTGCAGGAGGATCGGCGCATCGGCGATGCGCTGTCGTTCTCGGGATTGATGGAGTAAGACCTGTGAACAAGGCGATTTTGGCATCGGCTGCTCTGCTGCTGGCGTCGCACACGGTGCGACTGCAAGCGCAAACGGTAGCGCCGCTCGACTGCTTGCTCGAGCCCAATCAGGTGATCGACGTGAGCAGCGCGGTCCGGGGCGTGCTCGCGGCCGTCGACGTAGATCGCGGCGATCTCGTCGAGCAAGACCAGATCGTCGCGAGGCTCGATTCGAGCGTCGAGGAGGCGGCGATGGCGCTCGCGCACGCGCGCGCGCGCGCCAACGCCGAGGTGCGCGCCGACCAGC
>DATFFV010000570.1:0-12803 GCA_035249885.1 Gammaproteobacteria bacterium
GTGTCATCGTCGCGCTCGTGTCGCCGCCACCGACCGATACCGACATGCTCCGGCAGCTCATCGGCGCGGCAAACGCCGCGCGCCAAGCAGAGCCGCCGGAGGTCATCGGGCGCGTGATCGCGCTCATCGCACGCCTCACGCCCGACGACAGCGGCCAGGTGCTCTATTACGACGGCAGCATGTTGCCCTGGTGAGCGCGGTTCAGCGCTTGCGGATCATGATGTCGCCGTTGAAGGTCCGGAACTGGATATCCGGGCCGCCGCCGCCGATCGCATAGCGCGTCTGGCGCTGCACGCGCGTGCGGCGGCTGCCGCGGGCATCGCCGCTGCTCTCGACCACGGACGGCTCGTCCTGCGCCGCAACGTCGAAGTCCGTGTAGACGTCGCCCTGTTGGCTCGCCACGATGAGATCGGCCGACAGGTTCGCGGGCAAGGCGACGTCGACGTCGCCGTTGAACGAGTTGAACGACATCGGCTTCGAAGCGTCGACCTGGGCGAAGCTCGCCCGGACGTCGCCGTTCGTCGAGTTGATGACGGCCGAGCCGGAGATGTCCGTGGCGATGACGTCGCCGTTGACGTTCGCGAGCTCGTGCTCGCCCGTGACCCCTTCGATCTCGACGTCGCCGCCGTTGACGAGGTTCGCCCTCACCGACGTCCGGCGCGGCACGCGCACGACGAGGTCTGCGCCGTGCGGGCTGAAGTCCATGCGCACCGAGACCGTGTTGGCGTTTTCCTCGACGGTCATGCCGACGGTCGAGGTCTGGATGCGCCGCAGCCCGTCGCCGCGCGGCGCCTCGGGCTCGTCGGCGTTGCGCACGGGCGCGTCGGTCGTAATGACGACCTCGTTGCCGTCGTAGGCCTGCACCTCGATGTCGCCCTGGAACATCGTGATCTCGAGCCTGGCCGGCCGTCCCGGGTCGCTCAGGGGCACGACGAGGCGTTGGTCCTGTGCCGTCGCGCTGGCCGCGACGCCGCAGAGTGCGAAGAGGGCAAAGGCTCGGGACACGGTTGCGTTGCTCATGGTTTTGCCTTGCGAACGTAGATGTTGCCGTTGAGGGTGTTGAAGGTATGCCTGGTTCCGCCGCCGCCGACGCGAAACGCCGAGTTGCGGTTGCTGCGCAGGACGAACGCGCCGCGCGTGCGGCTCGTCTCAACGAGCGGCGGCTCGCGCAGCGATTCGACATCGAAATCCGTGAATACGTCGCCGTTCATCGTCGTGAACGTGAGCTCCGCGGCCAGCCGCTCGGGGAACGTGACGTCGAGGCTGCCGTTGACCGTCTTGAAGGCCGTCGGCCCTGCGGGCGCCTGCGCGAACGCCGCGTGGACGTCGCCGTTGACGGTGGTGATGCTGCCGCTGCCGCCCGCGTCGACGACCTGCACGGCGCCGTTGACGTTTCTGAGCGTGAAGTTGCCGCGCATGCCCTCGGCGATCACGTCGCCGTCGTTGACCGTCGTGAGCTCGATCGCGGCGTTGCGCGGGAGACGCAGCTCGATGTCGTACTCCACGCGGTAGTCGTTCCAGCGCCCCCAGTCGCAGTTGCAATCGTCGTCCTCGCCGTTCGAGCGCACGCGGAACGCGATGCGCCCCGGCTCTTGCTCGGTCACGAGCTGCATTTCGGCGCGCGCACGTGCGATATCGGCTTGCAGATCCGCGTGGACGGTCTCGGTCGCGTGCATCTCGACGCTGCTCGAGTCGTGGCCCGTGACGCGAATCGGACCGATGACGTTCTTGACGATCACGACGAGTGGCTCGCCCGCCGTGACGGTCAACGATTCCTCGAGCTCGCGGGTCGCGACGATTTCCGCCGCGGCGGGGCCCAAGTAGGCGATGGTCGCCGCGAGCACGGCGCCGACGGTCGTCAATCGAGTGGATGTCATGTGCCTCTCCTCAAGCGTCGGTGTTCTGATTCGGTGGGGTGTCCACGCCCATCAAAGCCGTCTCCACGTACTCGCGCACGGCGGGGTCGAGCTCGTCGCTACCGAGAACGGCCCGCACGGCGTCGATGGCCATGCTGTCACCGCTCGCGAGCAACGCGTCAGCGAGCGCGACCTGGAGAAGCGGGGCTTCGGGCCGCCCGAGCGCCGACGCGAGTCCCGCGCTGACCCCGGGCTGCGCCAGTTGCGCGCGCAGCGCTTCGACAGCCGCGAGCCGCACGCTCAAGTTCTGGTCGTACTGCACGCGCTCGAGCAAGGCGTCGACGACCTCGGGCGCCTGCGTCGTGCGTCCGGCCCACGCGACGCCGAGCAGCCGCTCGGACGCGGATTGGTGGTCGAGCAAGGCGAGACCGACGGTCCGGACCTCGTCGCGCAGGGCCGCAACCTCGGTGTCGACCGACGACGGCAGGAGCCGGCCCACGAGCATGCCGGCGAGTAGCAACGCCACAGCGAAGCTTGCGGCGAACGCCGGCTGTTGCGGCCAGAAGCTGGCGAGCAGACGCTCCGACCACGGCCGGGAAGCGGCCGCTTCGTGAGCGGCCAAGGCCGAATGGAACCGCGCTCGCAGCCGCGCGCTCGGCACCTCGACTTCGGCCGCGCCGAGCCCAAGCCACACGGCCTCCGTGGCCGCGACTTCGGTTCGGCATGCGGCACACCCTTCGAGGTGCGCGGCCAGTCGTTGCTCGTCGGCCGGGGTCGAGAGTCCTTTCAAGCGATCGATGATGAGTGCCAGCGTTTCGTCGCAGCTCATGCCGGTACCTCTCCCGCCAAGTCGAGATAGATTTCGCGTAAGTGTTTCAACGCGCGGTGCACGCGCACTTTGACGGCGCCGACCGAGCAGTCGAGCAGCGCCGCAATCTCTTCGTAACTTTTGAACTCGTAGCGGCTCAGCACGAGCACCTCGCGGCGCTCGACGGGCAACCGCTGCAGCGCGCGCCGCACGATCTCGTGCTCATCGCGGTCCTGCGGGTCGTCCGTCGGCTCGTGCGCCAGCGTTTCGACCTCCTGGTCGTGCTTCGGCAAGCGATCGTCGGCCGTGCGGCGCAGGTGCGCGAGACACGCATTGCGACCGATGCCGAACATCCACGGCACGAACTCGCTGTCGTCGCGGAAGGTGGCTTTGTATTTGAGCATTTTCATGAATACGTCTTGCACGAGATCCTCGGCGGCAGACCGGTGGCCCGTCATACGAATGCAGTAGCGATAGAGGCGCGCATGGTGGCGCTCGAACAGGGTCGCGAGCGCCGCCGTGCGACCGCCGCGAACCTGCCGCATGAGCTCCGAATCCGTCGTGTCCTTCACGAATCTCCGGTCATGTTCCCGAATCCAGTGAGTAAGATTCTGCGGGCGTTCCAAAGGTTACACGCGGCGCCGCCTGTAACCATTGGGCGGCTAGGCGCATCTCTCGGGAAGCGCTTTTGCGCCAAGGCGCGGGCGGATTCGCCAGATTCTGGACGTTTCCGCGAACTACGGCGCGGGCGCAAGGTCTACAGGCTCCGGCGAATCATGAGGTTAGGCGCGCCGGCGACGTTGGCACGGTCGCTGCAAACCAGGTCGCGTCCTAAGGGCGTCGCTGAAGAGGGGTGTCGGTTGCGAGTTCAGGGTGCACGGCTCGTTGTCGTAACTTTGGGTCTCATCGGGTTTACCGCGGGCGCCCAAGCTCAAACACCGGAGCCGATCGCCGCACGCAGCGTCGAGGCGGCCGCCATCCCGCACTCCACGGCCGAGGTCATGATCGACGGCGTCCTCGACGACGCCATCTGGCGCGAGGCGTTCTCGATGCAGCTCGTGATCGAGACGTATCCGCGCGAGAACGCGCGGCCCGAGGTCGAGACCACGGCGTATCTCGTCGAGAACGGCGACCAGCTCCTCATCGCTTTCGATGCGCGAGATCCGGATCCCTCCTCGATCCGCGCCTATCTGCGCGATCGCGACTCCGCGTTCAACGACGACTTCGTCGGCGTGGTGCTCGACACGTTCAACGATCAACGGCGCGCCTTCGAGTTCTTCGTGAACCCGTATGGCGTGCAGATGGACCTGATCATGGACGACGTCAACCGCAACGAGAGCACCTCGTGGGACGGGATTTGGGACTCGGCCGGCACGATCAACGCGACCGGCTTCACCACCGAGATGGCGATTCCGTTCAGCCAGTTGCGTTTCCCGAGCGCAGACGGTGAGCAGACGTGGGGCATCGACGTGCTGCGTTTTCGGCCGCGCGAGGATCGCGTGCGCATCTCGAACAATCCGCAGGACCGCAACCGCAACTGTTACCTCTGTCAGTTCGAGAAGTTCACGGGTTTCGCCAACGCCGAGCCAGGCAAGGCCATCGAGGTCGTGCCGACGCTCACGGCCGCGCGGTCCGACACGCGGCCCGTGGGGGCCACGGCGCTTCAGAACGGCGACTTCGATTACGAGGCCGGTCTTGGCGTGCAGTGGGGCATCACGCCCGATCTCACGCTCGACGCCGCGTTCAACCCGGACTTCTCGCAGGTCGAAGCCGACGTCGCGCAGCTCGAGGAGAACACGACGTTCGCGCTGCAGTATCCCGAGACACGGCCGTTCTTCCTCGAGGGTCAGGATTACTACAGTTCTCCGTTGCAGGTCGTGTTCACGCGCACCGTGGCCGATCCCGACGTCGGCGCCAAGTTCACGGGCCGTACCGGCAAAAACACGATCGGCGTGTTCGCGACGAACGACACCGTGACGAATTTGTTGTTCCCAGGGCCGTTCGGCTCGCAGGCGCATTCCTTGGCGCAGGACAACGACGCGTTCGTCGGCCGGTACTCGCGCAGCTTCGGCGGAACGTCGACGATCGGCGCGCTCGTCACGAGCCGGCAAGGCGATGGGTACAGCAACGAGGTGGCGGGCTTCGACGGCCGCTATGACATCAACCAGCAAAACATTTTGCGCTTCCAGTATCTCGATTCGCGCACGGAGTATCCGGCGGACGTCGCGACGCAATTCGGCCTGGCGCGGGAGCTCGAGGGCGACGCGTGGCGCCTCGACTACCGCTATGGCTCGCGCAACTGGTTCGGAAGCTACTGGCACCAGGAGCTCGACCCGACCTTCCGCGCCGACTCGGGGTTCATCTCGCGCGTCGACCTCGTCCAGGACCGGTTCGAGATGAGCCGCACGTTCTACGGCGACGACGACGCGTGGTATACGGACTGGCGCATCGGCATGCAGGGCCAGCGGTCCGAGACTACGGACGGCGAGATCATCAATCGCAACGTTCAGCCGTTCATCAGCTTTCAGGGGCCGATGCAGTCGTTCGCGCGCTTGGGCGCCGGACCGAGCAAGGCCTCCTGGCAGGGACAGGTCTACGACATGCAGGGCGGCTTCGTCTTCGGTCAGGTGCGGCCGCGCAGCGGCCTCAACATCAGCGCGGAGGTGAGCCGCGGCGAGGCCATCGACTTCGCAAACTCGCGCCTCGCCGATCGACGGACTTTCGGGCCGCAAGTGGATTGGAATGCCACGCGCCACCTGCTCGTTCGGCTGCGCTACACGTCGGACCGCCTGATTAGCAAGGAGGGTCCCACGATTTTTCACGCGCGCCTCACGGACCTGCGTCTCACCTGGCAGTTCAACGTGCGCAGCTTCGCGCGGCTGACACTGCAGGATCAGAACGTCGACCGCAACGTCGATCTCTATTTGAACCGACTCACCGATCCGAACACGTCGTCGCTCGCGACGCAGCTCTTGTACTCGTACAAGCTGAACCCGCAGACCGTGTTGTTCGCGGGTTACTCGGACAACAGTGTTGAGGACGACACGACACGCGAGATGGAGAAGACGGGGCGCGCGCTGTTCTTCAAGCTCAGCTACGCCTGGACGCCGTAGTATGCGCGAGCTCTAGTTCGTCGTCCTCACGGCGATCGCCTCGACCTCGAGCAGGAACGCCGGGTTCGCGAGTTGCGGGACGTACACGGTCGTCGATGCCGGTCGATGCGCGCCGAAATGCCGTTCGCGCACGCCGCGCAGCGCTGCAAAGTCTTGCCCCGGCAGCACGAACACGCCGAGCCTGACAACCGCCTCGACGCCGAGGCCGTGCGCCGCGAGGCACGCGCGCACGTTCTCGAACGTCAACTCGGCCTGCTCCACGAACGCGCTGGGCACCGAGCCGTCGGGACGCATCCCCACTTGCCCGGCGATGAAGATGAGCTCGGTGCCCGCCGGAACCACGGCCGTGTGCGAATACGGGCCTTGGGGTGCGTGCACGTCGCGCGGGTTGACGAACTTCGTGGTCACGGTTCGAGCTTGAACACGCGCTCGGCGTTCGTCTGATAGAACGCCTTCAAGTCCTCACGGCCGATCGGCAGCTCGTCGGTCACGTTCACCTCTTCGGGCACGAACTGATACGGGTAGTCCATCGCGTACATGAGCCGGTCCATGCCCATGACCTCCTGCACGTAGCGGATCGGCGGCGCCCAGGCCATACCGCTCGTCGTGTAGTAGAAGCTCTCCTTGAGGTAGTCGCTCGCTTTGCGTTTGAGCTTCGGTTGGCTCGCGTAGCGCCCCGAGCGCACGCTCGCGCCGTGCATGAAGTCGATGCGGCTGAGCCAGTACGGCAGGCCTTCGCCGAGGTGGCCGAGCACGATCGTGAGACCCGGAAAGCGATCGAACACGCCGCTCACGACGAGCCGCAAGGCATGCAACGCGGTCTCGACGGCGAAGCCGAACACGGCGCCGTCGAGCCCACGCGCCATGAACGGCTTGATCATGTCGTTCGACGGCGTGTTCGGATGGATGTAGACGGGCACGCCGAGCGCCTCGGCTGCTGCGAAGATCTCCCAGAATTTCTCGTCGTCGAGGTACTCGCCCTGCGTGTGCGAGTTGACGATCGCGCCCTTGAGCCCGAGCTTGCGCACGCCGCGCTCGAGCTCTTGCGCCGCGGCCGCCGGATTCTGCGGCGCGATGGCCGCGAGCCCCGTGAAGCGCGTCGGGTGGGCTGCGATGGCCGCCGCGAGCTCATCGTTGGTGGCGCGCGCGAGCGCCGTGCCCGTCGCGGCGTCGAAGATCTGCACGCCCGGCGAAGTCAGCGACAGGATTTGCAGGTCGATACCCGTCGAGTTCATGTCGTCGATGCGACGCGAGCCCAAGTCCTGCAGGCGCTCCGCGACGGCGCGCGTGCGCTCGCTCGGGTTACCGAGGTAGTAGCCCATGAGGCTGTTGAAGCCGATGTCGTTCGAACCTTTGCTCGCCAACAGGTCGCGGTAGGCCGTGACGAGATCCTTGGTCGCGAACGCCTCTTCCGTGGCGATACGCTTGAAGCCTAAGTCTGTACGCAAGTGTCCTACCTCCGTCTCAGGTCGCCGCGGCGGGTGCGCGCGCCGGCGCTGCCTGGCGCTTGAGCAAAGCCACGGCCGCCATGCCGACGAGCACGGGGATGATGCAGCCCAAGTACACGGAGCGCGGATCCGCGGCCGTCGTCAGCATGATGCCGCCGATCGTGGGGCCGACGATCGACCCCACGCGCCCGATGCCGAGCGCCCAGCCGAGCCCCGTCGCGCGCAT
Source organism: Gammaproteobacteria bacterium (assembly GCA_035249885.1). GTDB lineage: Bacteria > Pseudomonadota > Gammaproteobacteria > Steroidobacterales > Rariloculaceae > FEN-1219. Next base: position 7,452 of record DATFFV010000570.1, read on the forward strand.
CGCGACGGGATACGTGATCGCGGCGAGCGCCGTGACGCCGACCTGTGCGCCGATGACGCCCACGCCGGCCAGCGCGAGGATCGCGGTCGTCGACCACTGGCCGAGCCCGGTCCCCGTGGCAAAGGTGTAGAAGCCGAGGATGGCGAGCAGCAATGCCACGAGCACCATGCGATGCGCGCCGAGACGGTCCATCGTGAGGCCGATCGCATACGTGCCGAGCACGCCGCCGACGTGATAGAGCGTCGTCATCTCGGCAGCCTGTGTCACGGAAAACCCGGACGCCGCCAGCGACGTCGGCAACCAGTTGATCGCGAGATAGACGTTGAGCAGGCTCATGAAGAACGCGACCCAGAGGCACACGGTCGCGAGGCCGCGCCCGTCCGCGAAGAGATCGGCGACGGTAGCCCTGCCGCCCTCGGCGTCGCTCGAGACGATCTCGACTTGGGTCTCCGCTGCGATCTCCGGCTTGAGTCGCCGTAGCAGGCGCTCTGCTTCGTGCCTGAGGCGTGGCGTCACGGCTGCCAAGCGAATCGACTCGGGCAGCGCGCGCGCGAGCAACGCGGCGAGCGCGAGCGGCAGCACGCCGCCCAGGACGAACACCACTCGCCAGCCGAACGGCTCGAGGAGCCGCGCCGCCGCCACGCCGGCGCCGATGGCGCCGAGCGAGATGCCGCTGCCGACGAACATGACGATGAGCGCGCGGCGCGCGCGCGGCGCGTATTCCGACGCGAGACCGATCGCATTCGGCAGCGCGCTGCCGAGGCCGAGACCCGTGACGAAACGCACCGCAGTCAGCCACGGCAAGGAATCGACGAAAATCGTGAGCAGGCTGCCGATGCCGAATGCCGCGCAGGAGTAGACGATGACACGCCGTCGCCCCACGTGATCGGCCAATGGAGCGAGCCCCAAGGCGCCGAGCATGACGCCCACGAGTCCCGCGGTGAGCGCCGGCCACAGCTCGCCGCGAACGAGGCCCCACTCTTGCGTCAACGTCGGCGCGACGTAGGTGATGCCCTGCACGTCGAACCCGTCGACGAACAGCACGGCGGCGCAGAGCAGGAAGACGCGCAACTGAAATGCACCGACGGGCTGCGTGTCGATGACGGTGGAGATGTCGACGACTCTGCTCACTTGGAACCTGGTTTAGCGTCGGCGCGGCACGGCGCTCGGTATTCTTGCCGCGATCATAAACGAGTGTGACGGAACGCGCTTTTCGACGCGCCGCGCAGGCCCTAGACTCCGCTCGGGTCGAGAGCTTTTCCGCAGCTCCAAACCAGCGAGGTCGTCGTGGAAAACCGCAATCCTTACGCTTCTCCGCGCGCGAAAGTGGCCGACGCCGATGGTGACCAAGACTATGGCGAGATCCGAATTTTCAGCGCACAAGGTCGCCTCGGCCGCGTGCGTTACATCGGCTACATGGCGGGCATGGCGCTGCTCATCGCAATGGTCGGCGGCGGCCTCGCCGTCGCCGCATTGCTCGTAGAGCAAGTCGCCGTCGCCATTGGGATCGGGGTCGTCGCCTACGTGACCTATTTTGTCGTCCGGTTTCTGCTCACGATCCAACGGGCACACGATTTCAACCAGACGGGTTGGCTGTCTGTGCTGTTGCTCTTGCCGCTGGTTCCGCTGATCTTTTGGTTCATACCGGGCTCGAAGGACGAGAACGAGTACGGCAAGCGGCCGCCGCCCAATACGGCTGGGGTTATCGTGCTGGCATGTCTCATGCCCATCTTCTTCTTTGGCGGCATTTTGGCCGCGGTCGCGATTCCGGCCTATCAAGACTACGCGGAACGCGCGCGGCAGGTTCAGAGCGAGCAATAGGCCGAGCGTCGGGCGCGGCGCCCGGCGCGCTCCGCCGCGCGCGCGTGCTACGATCCTGCGAGTGACTCGCGTCACCGGGGGGACTCATGGCATTGCGTAACTACTCGGCGCTTTGCGCCGCGGGGCTCGTCGCGGCAATCCACTTTCAGACCGTAGCCCAGCCGGCGCTCGACGCCGCAGCGCCGGCCGTCGTCGACGTGCAGGGGGGCGGGCAGATCCGCGTCGTCACGATCGCCACGGGTCTCGTTCACCCGTGGAGCATCGCGCTGCTGCCCGGCGACCGTTCGCTGCTCGTCGCCGAGCGGTCGGGCGCAGTTCGCCTCATTCGCGACGACCGGCTCGAGGCGGAGCCCGTGTGGACGGCGACCGGCACGTCGGCCAACAACGAGCTCAAGTGGCTCGCCCTGCACCCGCGGTTCGCGGCCAACGGCCTCGTCTATATGTCCTACCCGAAGAGCGGCGAGCTCGGCACCACGCTCGCCGTCGCACGCGGGCGTTTCGACGGCCGCAAGCTCACGGGCGTCAGCGAGATCTTCGTCGCCGACGCCTGGGAAATGGGCGGCAACATGGCCGGCAAGATCCTGTTCGGACCCGACGAGTCGCTTTACGTCACGGTCGGCGATCGCGACCGCCTCTGCTGCACGGGCACCGAAGACAACAGCCTGCGCCTCAAGGCGCAGAGCCTCGCCAACCACGTCGGCAAGACGCTGCGCCTGCGCGACGACGGCAGCGTGCCGCCCGACAACCCGTTCGTCGGGCGCGCGGGCGCCAAACCCGAGATTTTTACCTACGGTCATCGCAATGGTTACGGGCTCGCGTTCCATCCCGAGACCGGCGAGCTCTGGCAAGCCGAGATCGGACCTATGGGCGGCGACGAGGTCAACATCTTGAAGCCCGGCCACAACTACGGTTGGCCGCTCGTCTCGATGGGGCGCAACTACACGGGCACGCTCGCGTCCGAGCAGCCGTTCTACCGCGACGGCATGGACAACGCGCGCATGTTCTGGGTGCCGTCGATCAGCCCTTCGAGCCTCATGTTCTACACGGGCGAGCGCTTCCCGCAGTGGCAGAACCAGATGTTCGTGGGCGCGCTCAACGGCTTGAGCCTGCAACGCATCGCGTTCGGCCAGCCGTCGCAGGCCGAGCGCCGCGAGCCGCTGCTGCGCTCGCTGAATCTCCGCATCCGCGACGTGCAGCAGAGCCGCGACGGCTTCATCTACGTCGCGACCGAGCGCTCGTTCGGCGGCGCCGAGGCCAACGGCACGGTGCTACGGCTCGAGCCCGTCGCGGCCGCCGCAGCGACGAGCGCGGTACGTTGACGCCGTAATCGATGTAGGTTCGATGGACGCGCTCAAGCACGCGTTGCGCCAACTCGTGCTGCGGCCCGGGTCGTCGGCGACGGTGGTCGCGATGCTTGCGATCGGCATAGGCTCGACGACGGCGATCTTCTCGCTGTTCCATGAGGTGCTCATGCAGCCGAACTGACTATTTGCGGTTGACGGCTGATCCGATAATAATGACCTCGATTGTTTTCACGGCCGCAAACACGGGAGCCGATAACCGTAATGGCCAAGCGCCAGCCGCACGGCCGCAGGATCCGCTGCCCCGGCGGCTACCACGCCTACGTTCCGAACCCGCTTCCGCCGCCTCTCGCTTGGAGTGCTGGGCTCGCGGCGGAGCTCTCGCGGGCGGACCTTGCGATCGGCCGCCTTGCCGGTGAGGGCCGGAGGCTCCCGAACCCGCACCTCTTGATCCGGCCGTTCGTCCGGCGGGAGGCCGTGCTCTCGAGCCGCATCGAGGGGACTCAGGCAACCCTCGGGGAGCTGCTCGCCGCCGAAGCTGGTGCCGCCGTTGAACGGAGCCCGGCCGACCTGAAGGAGGTCGGCAATTACGTCGTGGCGCTGGAACACGGCATGACCCGCCTCGCCAAGCTGCCGCTTTCGTTGCGCCTGATCCGCGAGCTGCACGAGAAGCTCATGCGCGGCGTGCGCGGCAATGTCGCGACGCCAGGCGAGTTCCGGCGCAGCCAGAATTGGATCGGGCCGGCCGGATGCGCCCTCACCGACGCCAGCTTCATTCCACCGCCCTCCAGCCACATGATGAAGTGCCTCGGCGCCTGGGAGTTGTTCCTCCACGACGAGACGTTGCCGCCGCTCGTGCATGCCGCGCTCGCGCACTCGCAGTTCGAAGCGATCCACCCCTTCCTCGATGGCAACGGGCGAGTTGGCCGCCTGCTCATCACGCTGCTCCTCGTCGCCAAGGAGGTGCTGCCGGCCCCGCTCCTCTACCTGAGCGCTTTCTTCGAGGCCACGCGGGCGGAGTACTACGCGCGCTTGCTCGGCGTCACGGAGCGCGGCGAGTGGGAGGAATGGCTCGCGTACTTCCTCCAAGGAGTTGCCGGGCAGTCCGAGGACGCGCTCGGCCGGATCCAGCGGATCGATACACTGCTCGCCGCCTGGCGCCAACGCATCGCCACCGCACCTTCGCGCGTGCCCGAGAAGGCGCTCGATCTGTTCGCCGAGAACCCGTTCTGGACCGTGAACAAGCTCGCCGAGCGGCTCGCCGTGGCGTTCACGACGGCCCAGCGGGCCATCGACCGGCTGGAATCGGCGGGCGTCGTCACGCGCGCGACCGAGGCCAAGCGCAACCGTGTGTACTGCGCGCGCGCGATACTCGAGATCCTGGAGGAGCCGCCCCGATTGTCGGCGGGCGAGGAAAGCCCCCGGCGCAGGAGACGCCCATGAGCCCCGAGATCTCCGAGCGCTCCTTCGAGGAGGCGATCGAGTGTGCGTTGCAATCAGATCAGCGCGGCACGGGCTTGCCGTAGACCTCGATACGCCCGACGTTCACGAAGCCGCCCCAGCCGTGGCCGCTGCCCGGCACGACGTCGGCGAAGCCCACCTCGTCGACGCGGCTTAGATCGGGCGACGCCCACGCCTGCCCCACGGTCACGATGCGCGAGATGTCGAGCGGCCGCCAGCGCACCGACGAGAGCGCGAACTCGGAGTCGAGGAACAGCGTGGAGTTGGCCGACGGTGCACCTTCGCCGTAGTCGCCGACGAACCAATTGCCGTCGGCGAGCTTCACGAGCGGCCGCACGACGTGGAAGCCCGACACGCGCGTGACCCAACGAATGCGCGCGAGCCCCGTGAGATCGACGTAGCGAGCGCGATCGCGCAGCGTCACCGCGACCAGCGTCATGCAAACGCGGGTCCACAAGTTCGGCGGATCGGTCGGCTGCCCGGCCGCCACGCGCTCGGGCGGCGGATTCTGGTTGTAGCCCGCGAGCTGCACGCACGACGGCCCGTCCCAGTCGCGCGCGATCGAGCGCGGCGGCGGGTTCGCGAGATAGCCCGGAATGCTCGCCGCGTTCGGGTCATAGAGCTTGAGCTCGAGCGCCGGGTTCGTGACGGCGGCTGCCGTGACGCCGCCCTCGGGAACGAAGTCCGGGCCCGCGTCCGCGGGACGCGGGCGTTGCCGCCACTCCTCGCGGAAGAACAACGGCGGCAGCGCGGGGGGTGCTGCGGCCGG
>DATFFV010000571.1:0-7112 GCA_035249885.1 Gammaproteobacteria bacterium
CAGCGCGAGGAGATCGTGCGCAAACGCCGCCATGGGATGGGCTTCTTGGGCTTGGGGTCGGCGATCACCCTGCTCGGCATGCGCTATGGCTCGCCCGAGTCGATCAAGTTCACCGAGGATGTCTCGCGCGAGCTCGCGATCGCGGGCTGGCAGGAGGGCCTCGAGCTCGCGAAGGAGAAAGGCGCGGCTCCGATTCTGCTCGAGGAGTTCGAGGTCACGGAGACGATGCTGCGCAAACGGCCCGAGATGAGGGCCGACGGTTGGGAGGTCGGGCAGCGCATCCCGGGCCGCATCCTGCACAGCCGCTACAGCCGCTACATGCAGCGCGTGCGCGCCGTCGCGCCCGAGCTCGTGCAGCAGCTCGAGGAGCACGGCGCACGGTTCACGCACCACAGCTCCATCGCGCCGACGGGCACGATCTCGCTGTCGCTGGCCAACAACGCGAGCAACGGCATCGAGCCGTCGTTCGCGCACCACTACTTCCGCAACGTAGTCAAGCAGGGCAAGAAATCGAAGGAGAAAATCGACGTCTTCTCGTTCGAGCTGCTCGCGTATCGCGCGCTCGTCAACCCGCGCGCAGTGCCGGGCTCGACGAAGCCCGGCGAGAAACTGCCCGACTACTTCGTGAGCTCCGAGGACATCACGCCGCGCGAGCACGTCGACATTCAGGCGGCCTCGCAGAAGTGGATCGACTCGTCGATCTCGAAAACTGCCAACGTGCCGACAGACTATCCGTACGACAAGTTCAAGGACATCTATCTTTACGCGCACGAGCAGGGCCTCAAGGGTTGCACCACGTTCCGCTTCAACCCCGAGGCGTTCCAAGGCGTGCTCGTGAAAGAGAAAGACCTCAAGAGCACGACGTACCGGTTCACGCTTGCGGACGGCACCGTCGTCGAGGCCAAGGGCGACGAGGAAATCGTCTACGACGGCGAGACGCACACGGCCGCGAATCTCTTCGACGCCCTCAAAGAGGGTTACTACGGCAAGCTTTGAGCACCACCATGGCGAAAATCACAATCGACAAAAAGATCGTCAAATACGCCGTCGCGAAGGACGAGGAGAAGCCGAAGCCGGCTCCCGAAGCCGAGCGTGCCGAGTCGAACGTCATTCGGATGCACGAGAAACTCGAGCGTCCCGAGATGCTCATCGGCTCCACGTACAAGGTCAAGCCGCCCGTCGCGGACCACGCCATGTACGTGACGATCAACGACATCGTCTTGAACGAAGGCACGCCCTACGAGCAGCGGCGGCCGTTCGAGATCTTCATCAACTCGAAGAATCTCGATCACTACCAGTGGATCGTCGCGCTCACGCGCATCATGTCGGCCGTGTTCCGCAAGGGCGGCGACGTCACGTTCCTCGTCGACGAGCTCAAGGCCGTGTTCGATCCGCGCGGCGGCTACTGGCAGCCCGGCGGTAAGTTCATGCCGTCGATCATCGCGGAGCTCGGCCACGTCGTCGAGAAGCACCTCATCGAGATCGGCTTGCTCAAGGGCCCGGATTTGAGCCCCGAGCAACGCGAATTCGTGGCCAAGAAGAAGGCCGAGTTCGAAGCGCGCGGCAGCCAGAAAGATGCGTTCGCGAAAAGCAACTTCCCCGAAGGTGCGCAGCTCTGTGGCAAGTGCAGCACGGCCGCGGCCGTGATGCTCGACGGTTGCATGACCTGCCTGAACTGCGGCTATTCGAAATGCGGCTGATGGTGCCCCTGCCTAAGCGCCGGGGTCGAATGGGTTTACGGCTCTAGCGTCTCTGGTCCGCCGTTGGTCCGCCCCTTGAGAAATCGGGGCGGGCCCTTTTTCCCTTAGAATGGCGGAATCCACACGCGCGGCTCGAAGGCACCGGTGACGCTCACAGTCCCAGATTTCTCGAAACTTCGCGTGCTCGTTGCCGGCGATGCGATGCTCGATGAGTACTGGTTCGGCGACACGGTGCGCATCTCGCCCGAGGCGCCGGTCCCCGTGGTGCGAACGCGCTCGGCCGAGCAGCGGCCCGGCGGCGCCGCCAACGTAGCGCTAAACGTCGCGGCGCTCGGCGCTGGCAGCGTGCTGGCCGCCATCGTGGGCGAGGACGAGCGCGGCCGCCTGCTGACGCAGGCGCTCGAGCCGCGCGGCGTGCGCTGCGAGTTCGTGCGCTCGCGAACGTTGTCCACGATCCACAAGCTGCGCGTGCTCGCGCGCAGCCAACAACTATTGCGCATCGACGCCGAGCAGTCGCTCGAGGGGTGCGCTGTCGAGCTCGGCGCATCGTTCGCGCGCCTCGTGCAGCAGGCCGACGCCGTCGTGCTTTCTGACTATGCGAAGGGAACGTTGAGCCGCGTCACGGAGCTCGTCGCCGCGAGCCGCGCTGCCGACGTGCCCGTGCTCGTCGACCCGAAGGGCACGGATTTCGTGCGCTATCGCGGCGCTCACGCTCTGACGCCGAATCGCAACGAGTTCGAGGCCGTCGTCGGTGCGTGCGCGGACGAAGCCGACTTCACGCGCAAAGGCGAAGCGCTGCGCGACGAGCTCGATCTCAAGCTGCTGCTCGTCACGCGCGGCGAGCACGGCATGACGCTGTTCGAGGGCGGTGCCGAGCCCCTCACGCTGCCGGCGCGCGCGCGCGAAGTGTTCGACGTCTCCGGCGCCGGCGACACGGTCATCGCGCTGTTGGCTGCCGGCGTGGCCGCCGGGCTTTCGGCCGCCGACGCGGCGGCGCTCGCCAATCTCGGCGCCGGCATCGTCGTCGGCAAGATCGGCGTCGCGACTGTGAGCCGCTCGGAGCTCACGCGAGCGCTACACGCGCGGGGTAGCGGCGGCCGCGGCCTCGTGAATTTGCCCGAGCTCGTCGCGCTCGTGGCGGAAGCCAAAGGACGCGGCGAGCGCGTCGTCTTCACCAACGGCTGCTTCGACATCCTGCACGCGGGCCACGTGAGCTATCTCGAGGAAGCGAAGTCGTGCGGCGACCGGCTCATCGTGGCTGTCAACGAGGACGACTCGGTGCGGCGCTTGAAGGGCGCCGGGCGGCCCATCACCCCGCTCGCCGACCGCATGGCCGTGCTGGCCGGGCTCGCGTCGGTCGATTGGGTCGTACCGTTCGGCGAGGACACGCCGGCCGAGCTCATCGCGGAGGTCTTGCCCGACGTGCTCGTGAAGGGCGGCGATTACCGCGTCGACCAGATCGCCGGCGGCGACACCGTCCTCAAGAACGGCGGCGAAGTCCGCGTCCTCGGCTTCAAGCCCGGCCGCTCGACGTCGGCCCTGATCGACGCCCTAGGAGGTGCCGGTGTTACGGTTTCGGTTCAGCCGAAGCCGTAAGCCCGGTACCTCGAATCCAAGCCTCTTACGGCTTCGGCTGAACCGAAACCGTAACACCGGCACCTCTTGCGCCGCACTTCCGGCGTGTCTCGGGAGAGGCCGTTCGCGCGCAGCGAGAAAGCCGCGCGCCACCCGGCCTATTGCTGCAACCAGCCGTCGACCTCTTCGACGTCGACCACCGAGAGCGTGCCGGCCGCTTGCTTGAGCCGCAGGATGTTCAAGATGTAGTCGTAGCGGCTGCGGGAGTACGTCGTCTCGGCGCGTCGCAAGCTGTTCTGCGAAGCCAACACGTCGACGGCCGTTTGCGTGCCGACCTCGAACCCGGCCTGCGTGGCGCGCAGCGCCGTGCGGTTCGACTCGACGGACCGCTGAGTCGCGCGCACGCGCTCGATCAGGGAGATCACGCCGAGGTACGCATCGCGCGCCTGCCGCTCGGTCTGCCGCGCGACGCGCTCGAGCGCCTCGGTCGAGGCGCGATGCTGGTAGACCGCCTGCTGGATGCGGGACCGGTTGAGGCCGCCCGTGAAGATCGGGAACGTGAGGTCGAGCGACCAGTTCCGGCCGTCGGGTCGCGTGACATTGCCATTCGTGAACCGGCATGGCGGCGTGGGGCAGGCCGGCGAAGGCGTGCTGCTTATCGACGTCGTTAGGCGGTCCTGCGTGCTCTCGTTGTACCCGGCCTGCAGGCTCAGCGTCGGCAGGCGACCGGCGCGCTGGATCGCGATGTCGTCGAGAGCGACCTCCGTCGCGAGGCGGCTCGCGACCAGCGTGAGATTCTGTTGCATTGCCGTCTGCACCCACTGCTCGGCGTTGGCCGGGTTGGGCGGCGTGAGCGGCAGCTCCTCTTGCGGCGAGGCGAGCTCGGTGATGACCTCGCCGATGATCTCGCGCAGGAACTCGTGCGAGGTCGCGAGCGTTTGCTGGGCCTCGATCTCGGCCGCGACGGAGTCGTCGTAGCCGGCCTGCGACTGCTGGACATCCGTGATCGCGATGAGGCCCACCTCGAAGCGCCGTTGCGCCTGCTCGAGCTGCCGCGCGATCGCCTCGCGCGCCGCGATGGCCGACGCGACATTGTCCTCGGCGGCGAGCACGTTGAAGTAGCGCTCCGCGACGCGGACCAGAAGCTCCTGTTTCGCGGCCTCATAGGTGGTCTCGGCGCGCGCGACGATCTTGTCGGCCTGCTTGAGCTGCGCGAAGGTGGCCCAGTTGAACAGCGTTTGCCTGAGGCTCAGCGACCAGCCGTCCTGGTCGCTGTCGCTGATATTCCGGTCGTCGCCGGACGAGATGCCGCCGCCGAGGTCGAAGCCGCCGACCGAGTCGGAGAACTGATTGCGGGCGTTCGCGCTCAGGCTGAGATTCGGTAGCAAAGCGGCGCGCCTCTGGGGCTTGGCCTCGGCATTCGCGAGATAGGTGGCCTCGGCCTCGCGAACGACCGGGTCATTGATCATCGCGCGCTGGTAGACGTCGAGTAAGCTCGCTTGCGCGAACGCGGGAGCGGCGACGGCGCTCAAAGCCAGTGCCGTGAGGGTTGTGACGATGCGCATCATGGGTGGTTTCCTGCCTGGACTTTCGTTGCATTCCTGGTTGCTAATAACGCGGCACGTGCGAGTCTATCTGCGTCGACCACGCGTCGATACCGCCTCTGAGATTGAATACGTTCGAGAAGCCGAAGTCTTGCAAATACCGCGCCACTCGACTGCTGCGGACTCCCGAGTGGCACATGACGACGAGCGGCTTGTCCCGCGGCAGCTCGTTGACGCGAGCCGGAACTTCGCGCATCGGGATGTGCACGGCGGCCGCGACCGCGGCCGTCGCGAGCTCTGCGGGCTCGCGCACGTCGAGGAGCACGACGTCGCGCCCGGCCGCGTACGCGGGCCAGCGCGACACGAACTCCGAGGGGCTTAACTCCGGAACGCCCGGCATGAGAGTGCTCGGATTCGCCCGCTAAAGGACGAAGGGTTCCGGCCGCTCGGCGTTGATGAGCGGCTTGAGCACGGTCTCGAACAGACTCTCGGTCGTCGTCGCGCCGTTCGGCTCGAGGGTGATGAGCCGAGCTTCCATCGCGGGTTCGCGTCCGACGACGACGAATAGCCGGCCCTGCGGCTTCAGCATCGTGATGAAGTGGCCGTCGAGCTCGGGCACGGACCCGGTGACGGCGATCGCGTCGAAGCGCGCGGGATACGACAGAGTGAGCGCGTCGGCCGCTCTGATATCGATGTTGCGAATTCCCGCGTCCGCGATTTTGGCCCGCGCGTTTGTCGCGAAATCGGGAAAAATGTCGACGCTCGTGACGTGCCGGCCGAGGCGCGCCGCGCAGGCCGTCAGATAGCCGCTGCCCGTGCCGACGACGAGCACGTCGTCGATCGGCTCGATCTGCAAAGCCTGGAGCACGCGGCCCTCGATCTTGGGCGCGAGCATCGCTTGCCCAAGACCCAGCGGAATTTCCACGTCTGCGAACGCGAGCTCGCGGTAAGCGCTCGGCACGAAGTGCTCGCGCGGGGTCTCCCTGAAGGCGCGCAGCACGCGATCATCGAGTACTTCCCAGGCCCGCAGCTGCTGGCCGAGCATCTGGGTGCGTGCGACGTCGAAATTCATGGTTGTTTTTCGGCGGGGGAGGGCTACGGCGGAACGCGGTAGGGTAAAGAGTCTAGGCACGTGAGACAAGGCGGTATGTGAAGAATTATGTTCTATTGTGAGCGACGCTCCAGGCCGCTTGCTGTATCGTGAAACGCTAAGAGAGGCAGGAGGTTGCGTCTCTTTACCGGGCGCCGTTTGAAGGCCGTTTTCGAGGCCGCAAAATGCGCCGGTGAGCCATAAGAACAAGAACCTTCCGCGCAGCTAGGTGCGGAAACACATAGGGTCTTTGACTTAGGTGCCAGCAGGGATTCCGCTGTCCGTCCGTCCTTCCCGGTATCCATCCAAACGGTCTCGGCGCGTCGGCGCCGGTCGCGTGGCGATGCATCCGGCGTCGGTGCGCGCGTGACGGAGCTCTTCGCCGATCCGATCCTGGCGTTCGCAGCGCTCGTCGTGCTGCTGCTGCTCTTGGCGCTCGTCTGGGCTACGTCGCGCAGGCCGTACGTGCGCGAGGTCGAGCGCCTGCGTGAGGACTTGCACGGCCTGCTCGCGTCGGGCGAGCGCGCCGAGCGCATTGCCGTCAACGGCCGCTTGAGCCCATTCGTCGACATCTCTGCGTCGATGAACCGCTTGCTCGATCGCAGCGACGAAGCCGCGCGCGCCGAGCTTGCGGCCGTGCCGCCGCCGCCGCCTCCGCCCCCGTCCGATGACCGTAACCCCCTGTTCGACGCCCTCGCGGTAACGCTACCCGAGGTGGCGCTCATCCACACGAGCACGATCCTGTATGCCAATCGCGCGGCGGGCGAGCTGTTCGGCGTCGATTCCGAGACGCTCGTCGGCAAGCCGATCACGGACGTCCTGCGGCCGGCTTATCGCGCTCTCATGCGCAAGCACGTCGGCGCGGGCGCCGACGAGCCGCTCGTCCCGTTCGAAGTGCAGCTCATCAGCAACGACGATCAGGGGCTTTGGGCCGAGCTGCACAGCAAGCGCATCACGTTCGGCGGCGAGCCCGCGCTGCTTACGGTCGCGCGCGACATCACGCACCGCAAGAGCCTCGAAACCTCGCTCGGCCGCGGCAAGCTCCAGGCGCGCATCACGCTCGAGTCGATAGGCGAGGGCGTCATCACGACCGACCGCAACGGCACGATCGACTACATGAACGAAGCGGCGGAACAGCTGATCGGCGCCACGCGCAGCGCCGGCATCGGCAAGCGGTTGCTCGATCTGTTGTCGCTCGTCGAC
>DATFFV010000572.1:0-9077 GCA_035249885.1 Gammaproteobacteria bacterium
CATGGCGTCGAGTAACATCCGTTCTTTCGCCCGAGCGCTGCTCGCCACGGGTTGCTTGGCTGCGGCGGGGCCGCTCGCCGCACAAGCGCGCGACTGCGACGCGCTCTGCGAGGCCGGCGCCGCGCTCGTCGAGCGTTTCGATCTGCGCGAGGGCGACACACCCGTGCGCGAGCGGCCGGGCTGGGCCCCGCCACAGAAGATCGTCGTTGCCGACGTCGCCGTCGCGGACGCGCTGCGCCCCCTTGCGCCCGGCGCCGAAGTCGTCGGCGTGCCGGGCCTGCGCAATTTCGCCGGCATGGCCGAGGTCATCGCCGACGCCGACGTGCTCGTGGGCCTCTGCACGCCCGAGCTCATCGCGCGCGCGCAAAAACTGCGCTGGATCCAGCTGCTGAACGCAGGCGCCGACAGCTGCGCGACGATCCCGGCGGTCGCGGAGCGCGGCATCCTCGTCACGAACCTCCAGCGCATCCAGGGGCCGCACATGGCCGAGCATGCGATCGCGCTCATGCTTGCGCTCGCACGCTCGTTGCCGGTCTACGCGTCCGAGCAGCACGCGGGCGCGTTCACGCGCGGCTTTCGCGAGCTGCGTGCAGAACGTCCCTTCGAGATCGAAGGCAAGACTCTGCTCGTCGTCGGCTTGGGCGGCATCGGCACCGAGGTCGCGAAGCGCGCACATGGGCTCGGCATGCACGTGATCGCCACGCGCAACAGCAGCCGTTCGGGCCCCGACTACGTCGAGTACGTGGGCCTAGCCGACGAATACCTCGAGCTCGCGCGGCGCGCCGACGTCGTCGTCAATGCGACGCCGCTGACTGCGGCGACGCGCGGCATGTTCGACGAGAGATTTTTCGGGACGATCAAGGAAGGCGCGCTGTTCATCAACATCGGCCGCGGCGAGAGCGTCGTGACGGACGCACTCGTCGCGGCGCTGCGCTCGAATCGCGTCGCGGGCGCGGGGCTCGACGTCACGGACCCCGAGCCGCTGCCGCCGGGCCACGCGTTCTGGACGATGGAGAACGTCATCGTGACGCCGCACATCGCCACGAACTCGGATTTTCGCAACGAGCGCACGCTCACGCTCGTCGCGGAGAACCTGCGCCGCTATGTGCGCGGCGACAAGCTGCTGTCCATCGTCGATCTCGCGCAGGGCTACTAGGGCGCCACGCACCCGACGCGACCCGATCGCAGTGCTCGTGGAAGACCGACATCGGAGGTAAGCTCCGTGCACGATGCAACCCGCCGATCGACTGCATGCCCTCGACGCCGTGCGCGCGTACGCACTGCTGCTTGGCGTCGTGCTCCATTCCGCCGCCGCGTTCGTCGAGAATTTTCCGATACCGACCTGGCGCGACGAGCCGAGCACCGCGGCAGCCGTCATGTACTACGTCATCCACATGTTCCGCATGTCGGCGTTCTTTTTGATCGCCGGATTCTTCGCGCGCGTGCTCGTCGAGCGGCGCGGCGTCCAGGGGTTCGTCAAGGACCGCGCGAAGCGCGTCGCCGTGCCTCTGTTTCTATTCGGCCCGGTCGTGATCATCTTGATCAGCGTGGGCTTCGTGCTCGGCGCGCTGACGCACGGGCTCGACTTCTTGATGTCGCAGGTCCAGGCGCCGCCACCCGCGGCACCACCAGGGGCAGCACCGGCGGCCGCCCAAGCGCCAGCCGGAGGCGGCGGCGTCAACACCGCGCACCTTTGGTTTCTCTACTATCTCTTGATCTTCTACGCACTGGCGCTCGGGCTGCGCTGGCTCGTGCACGCCGTCGACCGGCGCGGCATCCTCGCCGCGGCCACGGACCGTGTCGTCGCATTCGTCATGAGCGGCCCGTGGGGCCCAGTGCTCATCGCGCTGCCGACCGCGGCGTTTCTCTGGCAACTACCGACCTGGACCGAATGGCTCGGGCTGCCGGCGCCGTTCACGCTCATGCCGAATCCAACCGCGCTCATCGGCTACGGCGTCGCCTTCGGGCTCGGCTGGCTGCTCAATCGCCAAGTGGAGCGCCTGCTCGCGCTCAGCAAGACATGGCTCGTGTATCTCGTGCTGGCCATCGCGCTCACGGTTTTTTGCCTCGCGACGATCGGCACGACGCCGCGCTGGGCGGGCGGTAATCTCGCGGGGCTCGACCGCGTGCTCTACACGGGCGCTTACGTCGTCGGGTTATGGTGCTGGATCTTCGCGTTCGTCGGCGCGGCGGTGCGCTTCCTGTCCAACCCAAACCCCATCACGCGTTATCTCGCGGACGCGTCGTACTGGATCTACCTGATGCACATGGCCACGATCGCCTTCTTCTTGATGCTGCTGCGGCCCTACGATTGGCATTGGAGCATCAAGTTCGCGATCATGGTCGGCGGCTCGATGCCGATCCTGCTCGTGACGTATCACTATCTCGTGCGCTTCACGTGGATCGGCGCAATCTTGAACGGCCGCCGCCACCCACGCCGCGCGCAACCGCCGGCGACCAGTCCCGAGCCCGCGCCGGGCTAGCGGTTAGCGCCGGGGCAACAGCCGCCGCGACGCGGTCAAAGCGCCGGAGGCTCGACGCCCCAGCCCGGCTTGTCGCCGAGCAGCAGCACGCCCCGCTCGATCGTCTCGCCGGTGCTGCGCCGTGTCCGGCGCCGGTCGAACGCGTACTCGATCGTGCGCACGGACTCGGGATGCACCGCCGCCGCGTGCAGGCTCGCGGCCGTCGAGATCGGGCCGGACGGATTGTGCGGCGAGACTTCGACTCTGCCGGCGCTCTGCCGCAGAACGCTGAGTAGCGGACCGAAACCGCCGACGTGCTTCACGTCGGGCATGATGACGTGCACCCACGCGTGCGCGGCGATCTCCTCGAATCGCGCACTCCCGAAGAAGAGCTCGCCGCCCGCGAAACGCAGCCGGCTGCGCCCCTTGAGCTCGTCGTACGCGGCGCCGACGGCGAACGGCTCCTCGACCCAGTCGGGCGCAAGGCGCTCGAAGCGCGGGACGAGCTCGACGAAATCGCGCGGCGCGAAACGCTCGTGGCACTCGATGCGCACCGCGAGCTCCGGGAATCGCTCGCGCAGATCATCGAGTCGCGCGAACCCCGCCGCGCTCTTCGCGATCGCGTCGTCGGGCCCGTCGACGGCTTCGAACGGCGCGCATTTGAAGATCGAAAATCCCTGGTCGCGGACCTCGCCGACGACGGTGCGATAGTCGTCGGCCGTGCGCGTCGTGAGCGCACGGTTGATCGTCGCGTAGAGCGGCAGCCCGTCGAACGGCGCCTTCGCCCTGAACAGCTGCCACACGGGCACGCCCTCGCGTTTCGCGAGCAGCTCGTAGAGTGCCTGGTTGAGACCCGAGAAGGCCGTCGCGGTGACGAAATCGGGAGCGAGGGCCGCGACCTCGCGCTCCTTGCGGGCCAAGCTCTCGAGCGACAAGTCGAAGCGGGCGAAATGCTGCGCGAAGAGCTCGGTCGCCGCCTGCTTGCAGCGCTCGTCGTCCGTGCTGTGCGAGGCCTCGCCGTAGCCCGCGAGCGCGCCGTCGCCGATCTCGAGCACGAGCCAGTCGCCCTTGAGCCGCAGCGCCGGGTGCCAGCCGTCGGGATCGGGGATGGTGCGGAACTTGAGCGCGAGGTCTCCTTGCGCGCGCAGCACTCGCGGCGCGCCGAGCACCACCCCTGCGGCCGCGGCGCGACCCACGAATTTGCGACGCGACAACCTCGAAGGGACCATGAGCGCTCCTCCTGCGGCAAGGGCGCCTCAGCATAGCGGAGAACCGCCGCGGCGCGCGGCAGCGGCCCGCGAGCCCTATACTGCGCACTTCGAGCCTGCGCGCTGCAATCGCACCCAACCGGATGAAGCCACCCCGCACGATGACCACTCGATTCTCCGCCTTTCGCTACGCCTGCGTCCTCGGCCTGGCCGCGACCGCTGCCTGCACGCCACCGGGACAGGACGATGCCGCGACGGCCGCGGCTCCTTCTCACCCCGATCTCTCCGGCGTCTGGATGGCGTTCGCCGTCGAGAACCCGGCGGGCGGCGGCAACCAGCCGCAGTACTCGGCCGAGGGACGCGCCCTGCTCGAAGAGTTCGCGGCGCAGTTCACCGCGATCCCGGAGACGGGCGCCTGGTGCTACGGCACGGGCATGCCGAGCCTCATGCTGTCGACCGTGTCGTATCCGATCGAGATCGTTCAGAAGGCGGACCGGCTCGTGATGCTCGCCGAGCTCGAGATGCAGGTGCGACGCGTCTACCTCGACGGCCGCCCGCATCCCGACGATTTCCTGCCGACGGGCGTCGGGCACTCGGTGGGCACGTGGGACGGCGACACGCTCGTCATCGACACCACGCTCTTGTCCGAATGGCAGGTCCGCCCCTGGCCGAAAACGGAGCGGACGCAGATCGTCGAGCGCGTGCACCTTACGAAGCTCGGTGACGTCACGGCGCGCGCGACCGGATTCGTGGCGAGCGTCGAGAAACCCATCAACGACGACGTGCTCGTGGTGGAAATGACGCTGACGGACCCGATGCTCTACGAGGGCCCGCAGCGGCGCACGGCCTACTACCAGCGCATGTCCGACACGGCGACGCTCGAGTACGCGTGCTCGGGCGAGCACTGGCTCGAGGCGCTTGAGAAAAATCGCGTTTCGCCCTAACGAACGAGCCCGCGTTGCGGAAACACGAGAATTCAGGCTCAAGACCTTACGTCAAACCCGGGGCCGGCCGGGACCGAGTCGCAAAACGGCGCGCCGGGTTTCCGTATTCGGTGGCTATTCGCTACACTTTTCAAATGGTTAACGGCCTGCTCCCAGTGGAGAAGTCGGCATGTTCATCAGCAAGAGACACCTGCCCCGCCGCGCCTTCCTGAAAGGGATCGGTGCGACGGTGGCGTTGCCGTTGCTCGACGCCATGGTTCCGGCCTTCGCCGCCACGGTGGCGCAGAGGCCGCGACTCGGTTTCGTCTACGTGCCGCACGGCATGGTCATGAAGCGCTTCACGCCCGAGACGACCGGTCGAGGTTTCGTCTTCAAGGACATCGCGAAGCCGCTCGAGCCCTACCGCGATCGACTGAGCATCGTGAGCCGCCTGCATCACCGCGCCGCGGACTCGACGGCCGTGCACTCGTTGAGCCCGACGACCTGGCTCTCGGGCGTTAGGCCGAAGCCCACGCAGGGCGTCGATGCGTATGCGGGCGTCACGGCCGACCAGATCGCGGCGAGCGTCATCGGTCAGGACACGCTGTTGCCGTCGATGGAGCTGGCCACCGAGGATCACTCGGGCCTCATCGGCGCCTGCGACCGCGACTATGGCTGCATCTACATGAATACGTTGTCGTGGCGCACGCCCACGACGCCGATGCCGATGGAGATCAACCCGCGCAAAGTCTTCGAGCGCATGTTCGGCCAAGGCGATAGCGAAGCCGCCCGGCTCGTGCGCCGCCAGGAGGACCGCAGCATCCTCGACGCCGTCGCGGCGCAGGCCACGGGCCTGCAGCACCGCTTGGGCTCGCACGACCGCGCGACGCTCGACAACTACCTCGAGGGCGTGCGCGAGATCGAGCGCCGCTTGACGCGCGCCGAGTCGCAGGTCGCCGCCAACGCCGACATCGTCCTGCCGGAAGCGCCGTCGGGCATCCCGTTCGAATACGAGGAGCACGTGCGGCTCATGTACGACCTGCTCGCGCTCGCGTACCGCGCCGACATCACGCGCGTGTTCACGTTCATGATGGCGCGCGAGGTGAGCAATCGCACCTATACGCAGGTCGGAGTCACCGAGGGCCACCACGCGGTCTCGCACCACCAGAACAAGGCCGAGAAGCTCGACATGCTGGCGCGCATCCAAGCGTTCCACATCGGCTTGTTCGGCGAGTTCTTGGCGAAGCTCGACGCCACCCCCGACGGCGACGGTTCGTTGCTCGACAACTCGATCCTTCTGTACGGCAGCAACATGAGCAACAGCAACGCTCACGACCACTATCCGCTGCCGAACGTCCTCGTCGGCGGCGGCAGCGGCCGGATCAAGGGCGGTCAGCACATCGTCTGCGAAGACCACGCGCCGCAAACGAACTTGCTGCTGACGATGCTCGACAAGATCGACGCGGGCGTCGAGTCGCTCGGCGACAGCACGGGCACCATCAGCGAGCTCGCCGCGTGACACGCACGTCGAGCCGCCCGCTCCCTGCGCTGACATTGCTCGTTGCGACCGCGGCGCTCGCGGCCGCGTCGCTCGCGAACGCCGCCACACCCCGGCTCGTACAAGCGCTCAAGGACGGCGACCGCGCGACGGCGCTGGCGCTCGCGCGCGATGCCGCGGAAGCCACCGCGGAGGAAGCCGACGGCACCACGGCGTTGCACTGGGCCGTGCGCCAGAACGACGCCGAGCTCGTCGACCGGCTGTTGCGCACGGGCGCCGACGTCAACGCGACGAACCGCTACGGCGTGACGCCGTTGCGCTTGGCCGCCGTCAACGGCAACGCGGAATTGCTCGACGACCTGCTCGACGCGGGCGGCGACGGCAACGCTCTCGGCCAGGATGGCGAGACGCTGCTCATGATCGTCGCGCGCGGCGGCCACGTCGAGGCCGCGAGGCTACTGCTCGAGCGCGGCGCCGAGGTCGATGCGCGCGAGGCCTGGCACGGTCAGACCGCGCTCATGTGGGCCGCGGCGCAGGGCCACCCCGAGATGCTGCGCGAGCTCATCGCCCACGGCGCCGACGTCAACGCGCGCTCGAACCACGAGGAGTGGGAGCGGCAAGTCACCTCCGAGCCGCGCGACAAGTGGTTGCCGCCGGGTAGCTTGACGCCGCTGCTGTTCGCGGCGCGCGAGAACTGCCTCGCGTGCCTGCCCGTGCTCATCGAGGCGGGTGCCGATCTCAACGCGACGACGCCCGACGGCATCAGTGCGGTCGTCATGGCACTCATCAACGGCCACTTCGACGTGGCCGGCGCTCTGCTCGAGGCGGGCACCGACCCCAAGATCGCCGACGCCTCGGGCCGCACGGCGCTCTACGCCGCCATCGACTTCAACACGATGGTCAAATCGAATCGGCCGGCGCCCAAGGTGCTCGAGAACCGCTTGACGGGCCTCGACGTCGCGCGTCTCGCGCTCGAGCACGGCGCCGACGTCAACGCGCTGCTCAAGCGCCTGCCGCCGTATCGCGCCAAGCTCGACCGCGGCAACGACACGATGCTCGGCGGCGGCAGCACGGCGTTCCTGCGCGCCGCGAAAGCCGGCGACTTGCCGGCCATGAAACTGCTGCTCGAGCACGGCGCCGACCCCACGCTCGCCCCGACGCGCAGCCGCATCGACCCGCTCATGGCCGCCGCGGGCCTGGGCACGGCCGAGCAAGACACGACAGGTCGCTCGAAGACTCAGGCGCAAGCCATTGAAGCCATTCAACTCTTGATCGACGAAGGCCTCGACGTCAACGCACAAGCGAGCGACGGGCAAGCGGCGCTCCACGGCGCCGCGATGCAAGGCTTCGACGACGTCATCAAATTCCTCGTGGCCAAGGGCGCCCGTCCCGATGTGGCGGACAAAGACGGCTTCACGCCGCTCGACGTCGCGCTCGGCAAGGCCGGGGGCTTCGGTTTCACGGGGAATGAGGGCGTGGTACGCGAGGGCACCGCAGCATTGCTGCGCGAGCTCATGGCCGCCGACGCCGGCGGGGCTCGCTAGCCCCCGCCGATTGCAAAAGCCGCTGCCGGCTCCCATAGTTGGGATTGCGTCGGCAGCCGTGATCGCACATAACGGCCGCCGAGCGAAAAAACGAGACGCGACAATCATTAACAGCAACGAGTCGCATGTTAAAACCTCCGGCCGAAGGGTCGGACAACCCCCGGTAGATCGGGAGTAGCGAGGATATGAGCTTGACTGGGCTGTGGGATTTGTCGTTCTGGGGCTACGTCGGGGTCACCCTGGCGCTGACGCACGTCACGATCGCCAGCGTCACCATCTTTTTGCACCGGCATCAGGCCCACCGTGCACTCACGCTGCACCCCGCCGTCAGCCACTTTTTCCGCCTCTGGCTCTGGCTCACGACCGGCATGGTCACGCGCGAGTGGGTCGCCATCCATCGCAAGCACCACGCCCGTTGCGAAACGGCCGAGGATCCCCACAGCCCGCAGATCTACGGGATCTGGCGCGTGCTATTCGGCGGCGTCGGCTTGTATCGCGCCGAGAGCAAGAACACCGAGACCCTCGAGGTCTACGGCCGCCATACGCCCGACGACTGGCTCGAGCGGCACGTCTACGGCCACTACCGATTTTCGGGCATCGGCATCACGCTCATCGTCGACCTGCTCCTGTTCGGCTGGGTCGGGATCGCGATCTGGGCCGTGCAGATGGTCTGGATTCCGTTCTGGGCCGCGGGCGTCATCAACGGCGTCGGCCATTACTGGGGCTACCGCAACTTCGAAACCCAGGACACGTCGCGCAACATCGTGCCGATCGGCATCCTCATCGGCGGCGAGGAGTTCCACAACAACCATCACGCCTACGGTTCGTCGGCGAAGCTCGCCAACAAGTGGTGGGAGCTCGACATCGGCTGGGTCTACATTCGCGGCCTCGAGCTGCTCGGCCTCGCGAGCGTCAAGAAGGTTTCGCCCCGGGTCTCGTTCTCGCGCCCCGCAAACGCCATCGACCTCGATACGCTGCGCGCGGTCGTGACGAATCGCTTTCACGTGCTCAAGCTCTACGGGCGGCGCGTAATCGCGCCCGTGCTCGTGGGCCACGCCGAAGGGGAGCCGAGCTTCCCGCGGCGGCAGCTCGCGCGCGTGCGCAAGCTCATGATTCGCGAGAACACCGGGTTGCGTGAAGACCCGCACGTGCGGCAGTGGCTCGAGAGCGCCATGCAGCGCAACCAAACGCTGCGGACCGTGTATTCGTTCATGC
Organism: Gammaproteobacteria bacterium; assembly: GCA_035249885.1. GTDB lineage: Bacteria > Pseudomonadota > Gammaproteobacteria > Steroidobacterales > Rariloculaceae > FEN-1219. The sequence goes on from DATFFV010000572.1 coordinate 8,851, forward strand.
AGCGCTTGAAGGCGTTGTGCGCACAGACCACGGGCAAGACGGAGTCCGATCTCAACCGCCTGCAAGCGTGGTGTGCCGAGGCCGAGGCCAGCGGGATTAGAGTGCTCCACGACTTCGCGCGACAATTACAAGCCTATACGGCGCAGCCCGCGTAACGCGGCGCGCCCGCCGTCGAGGCGGGCTTACGAGGGGGAACGAATGTCTCTAACCGAGAGGGTGAGCGCTTG
>DATFFV010000573.1:0-2982 GCA_035249885.1 Gammaproteobacteria bacterium
CCCGGCAACCGCGAGTTGCGATACAGCACGTCGAAGCCCGCGAGCGAATTGTCGCGCGGGTTCAAGGGATCGCCGTCGGTGAACACCGCGCCGACGGTCGACTCGCTGCCGATGCCGGCCTTCGCGCGCACGACGGACAACGTCGTGTCGTCGACGCCCGCGAGCGGGTTCTCGTCCTGGCGCATCGACAGCGCGCCGATCTCGAAGCGGCCGGCGCGGCCGCTGATCTTGCCGCCGTAGTTGAGATCGACGGGGTCGCCGAGCGCACCGAGGCCGATCCGGCGCGAGAAGAAGGGCCGGGCGTTCTGCCGCTCGGCGCTGCTCAGAGCGCCCGTGCCGTCGGACGCGCCGATGCGGCCGAACTCGAAGATGTCGGCCTCGCGCAGGAAGAAATCGCGTTTCTCCGGAAAGAACAGCCCGAACCGCGTGAGGTTCACTTGCCGGTCGTCGACTTCGGTGGACGAGAAGTCCGTGTTGAGCGTCAGCGAGCCGTTGAGCTGCGGCGTGATCTTGTAGACGAGATCGAGCGACGGCTCGAAGTCGCCGTCGCTTCGCGACGGCGCGGTGCCGGTCGCGGCGATGCGGGTTTGCCGCAGACTGGCCGAGGGCACGATGTCGAGGCCGCGCGGATCGAGCCCTTCGAAGCCGATCGCAAGCCCCGACACGGCCGGGTTGTAGGCACGGTTGCGCGACACCCACGCGATGTTCTCGTTCTTGCGCACCACGCCGCGCGAGAAGTTGAGGCCCCAGGTGTCGGTCGCGGGATCGAACGAGATCGACTTGAACGGAATCGCCATCTCGGCGATCCAGCCGCCCTCGAAGCGCCCGGCCTCGGCGTAAAAGATGCTGTCCCACGCGCCGTAGAACTCGGTGACGTTCTGGTACAAGCCGTCGGCGCGCACGCCGTTGGGATTCAGGCCGAAGAAGTAGCCGCGCGTGCGGCTGAAGAACGGATCGATCGTCAGGTAGAAGCGATCGTCCTGCCCCACGTTGTCCGCTTGGCGCAAGTTGTTCGCGGTGATCTTGTCGGGCTCGGGATCGTAAAGGCGCGCGCCGACGTACAGCGCCTCGTCGTCATACATCAGATAGATCTCGCTGCGCTCCTCCGGTATGGCGTACTCGATCGGGCTCGTCTGGTGCAGGTTGTCGACGAGCGCCGCCGTCTTCCAGGTCTCCTCGTCGAGCGCGCCGTCGATGACGGGTGCCGTCGTCGTACGCACGACGTGCACCGAGTGTTGGCCGGGATCGACGAGCTGCACCGGCGTCTGCGCGAGCGCCGCTTGGGCGCAAAGCAGCGCGATCCATCCGGAACGCTTGAGCCGCATGATTTCCTATCGACCAGTCGGAAAAACGGGAACGATAACCGAAAGTCCTTTTCAGTGGCGCAGCGACGGGCGGGTGCGCGCGAGCGGCGGCTCTATTTTTCCGAAGTTTGCGGCGCGCTGCTCAAGCAGGTACCAACGCCAACACCTTTACTCGATGAGCCTGATGGTCTCGAGCGGTGCGTAGTCGAAACGCCGCGTGCCGGCGTTCCAGACGGCGTTCGGATTCTCGCCGAACCCACGGGCATTGGAAAGAGCCGTGCCGGTTGCAATCGTGGCCTAGGGGAAAAGGTCGAAGCTCCGTAGCGCCGCGAAGCGCTCCGCGAGCCAGTGCCAGGCCGTGTGGCCCACGATGACGGCGAGCACGATGCCGCCGACGCGCTCGTTGACGTAGCGAAACACGACGTTCAACGCCGGCACGAGCAGCACGAGCACGAGCAGCTGCCCGAGCTCGATACCGACGTTGAACGACAGCAGCGACGTGAGCACGTGCTCTCCTGCGAACTGCAACGTGTTCTGCAACGCGAACGAAAAACCGAACCCGTGAACGAGCCCGAAGCCGAGCGCGATGGCCCAACGCGCGCCGCGGTTCGGCGCCACGACGTTCTCGGCGGCCATGTAGAAGATCGACAGCGCGATCAGCGTCTCGACGAGCGGCGGGAACCACAGCTCCGTCGGCGCCAAGCCGTAGGCCGACCCGATGAGCGTGACCGAGTGACCCACGGTGAACGCCGTGACGATGAGCACCAGCGCGCGCAGCTCGCGCCGAAACGGCACGACGAGGCAGAGCAAGAACAAGAGATGATCGGCGCCGTCGAGGATGTGCGTGAAGCCGAGCACGAGAAAGCGCAGCAGCGCTTGGTGCCAACGCGGATCGAGCGGCACGAGACCCGCATCGCCTTCGATCTGGTAAACACGCTCGACGCCGTTCGCGCTCGTGAAGCGCACGGCGTTGACGACGCGCAGGCCGAGCCGCTCGAGCCGCGGCCGCAGCGAGAACAACGAGCTCGGCGACTCGATCGGCGCTTCGAACCACACGTCGAGCAGCGCCTGCTGCCAGACGAGCTCGATTTCGGCCCGCAACGGCGGCGCCGCGAAGTGCGCGAGCGCCGCGTTGTAGTCGTCGAACGAGCGGTCGCTCGGAATCGCGGCGCGCACCGCGACGATCGTGAGCGGCAACCGCCGCTCGCCTTCGTAGAGCTCGACGTTGTCGGCGAGCCACAGCTGCGCAGCATCGCGGAGCTGCCGGTCGGCGCGCGGGATGTCGAGGAACCCCAAGCCGAACGTCGGGAACACGATGTCCTGCATGGCCTCGAGCGGCGCGCGCACGAGCAGCCGCACTCTGTCGGCTTCGGGCCGCACGAGCATGTGCACGGTCACGTCGCTCGGGATCTCGTGCGCGCTCGCGAGCGGCGGCAGCAGCGCTGCGCCCAAGGCGATGAGCCAAACCACACGCGACACTGCTCGAAGCTCCGTTCTTAGGCTCTCGATGAGGAGGCAATTTCCGCTATTATCCGAGCTAAGAACAAGCCCAGGCCTCAAAAGAGCGCCGCTGACACCCGGGGGAAACCATGCACCGTCGGATCGGACCTGCCTTCGTTCTTGGGACCGGCGCACTGCTCGCCGCCTGCAACAACCCCGCACCGCCCGCCGGCAGCGC
>DATFFV010000574.1:0-2991 GCA_035249885.1 Gammaproteobacteria bacterium
CTCTGGCAGCGTTTCGGCGCGGAGCTCACGGCGGCGCTCGGCGACGACGCTTCGGCGCTGCGTGTGGGCCTCGAACGCGAGATCGTAGGTCTAGGCGCGCGGCTGCGCGCCGACGAGGCCCTCGCGCGTGAGCTCGACCGCTGGCTCGAGCGCCTGCTGCTCTACGTCGTCGAGCGCTATCGCGACCCGTTGAGCGAAGTCGTCTCCGAAACCATCGAGAGCTGGGACCCCGGCGAGACCGCGCGCCGCATCGAGCTCAACATCGGCACGGATCTCCAGTACATCCGGGTCAACGGCACGCTCGTCGGCGGGCTCGTGGGCCTGGCGCTTTACGCCGGGGGGCTTGCGTTCGGCTGAGCGGCGCCAGGCTCTTTGAGCGCGCGGCGCAACACTTTGCCGACGTTGGTCTTCGGCAGAGTGGTCAAGAACTCGACGTGGCGCGGCACCTTGTAGCCCGTGAGGCTGCGGCGCGCGTGCGCGAGCACGTCGGCCACCGTCAACGACGCGTCCTTGCGCACGATGAAGAGCTTCACGACCTCGCCCGACTGCGCGTCGGGCACGCCGATCGCCGCCGCTTCGAGCACGCCGGGCTGCCGAGTCGCGACGTCCTCGATCTCATTGGGGTAAACCTTGAAGCCCGAAACGACGATGACGTCCTTCTTGCGGTCCTCGATGAACAGGTAGCCCGCGGCGTCGAGCCGGCCGATGTCGCCCGTGCGCAGCCAACCGTCGGGGCGCAGCACTAGCGCCGTCTCGTAGGGGCGTTGCCAATAGCCCGCCATGACCTGCGGGCCGCGGACGCAGACCTCGCCGGCCTCGCCGACGGCGAGGCGGCGCCCGTCGTCGTCGAAAATGGCGACCTCGGTCGAAGGGAGCGGCACACCGACCGAGCCGGTGAAGCCCTTGGCGTCGAGCGGGATCGCCGTCACGATCGGCGACGCCTCCGTGAGGCCATAACCCTGCGTGATCGGCACGCCCGTCACGGCCTGCCACCGCTCGGCGACCTCGCGCTGCACGGCCATGCCGCCGCCCATCGCGACGCGCAGCGACGAGAAGTCGATCGCTGCGAAGCCGGGCGCGTGCAGCAACGCGTTGTACAGCGTATTCACGCCCGTCATGAACACGACCGGCGTCTTCCTGAGCAGCGCGACGAACGCTTTGATATCGCGCGGATCCGTGACGAGCCAATTGTGGCCGCCGAGCTCGACGAAGCAGAACAGGTTCGCGGTCAGCGAATAGACGTGGTAGAGAGGCAGCGGCGTCAAGGCGGTGCCTGCGCCCGGCGTGAAGAACGGCCGTGCCCACGCCGCGGCCTGGAGCGAGTTCGCGACCATGTTGCGGTGCGTCAGCATCGCGCCTTTGGCGCGGCCCGTGGTGCCACCCGTGTATTGCAGGAACGCGAGGTCGCTGCCCTTGCTGCGCGGCGGCGAGTAGGTCAGGGCCGCGCCTCGGGCGAGCGCCGCGCGATAGCTCACGGCGCCGGGGATCCGCCACGGCCGTACGAGCCGCTTGACGTGCTTGACGACGAAATTGACGACCAAGCGCTTCCACGGCACGCAATGGTCGCCGAGCCGCGTGACGACGACGTGCTCGAGCGCTGTCTGCGCGAACGCCGCAGCCACGGTGTGCGCGAAGTTCTCGAGCACGACGATGACACGCACACCGCTGTCGGCGAGCTGGTGCGTAAGCTCGGGCACGGTGTACTGCGGATTGACGTTCACGGCGACGAGCCCGGCGCGCAGGATCGCGAACAGCACGACGGACGACTGCAACGTGTTGGGCAGCATCACGGCCACGCGGTCGCCTGAGCGCATGCCGGGCAACGCTTGCAGGTAGGCCGCGAGCGCGCGGCTGAGGCGTTCCACGTCCGCGAAGGTGAGCGTCGTGTCCAAGTTCGTGAACGCCGGCTGCGGGCCGAATCGCTCGAAGCTCGCCTCGAGCATCGCGACGAGCGATGCGTAGCGGTCGGGGTCGATCTCCGCGGGCACTCCGCGCGGATACGACTCGAGCCAGGGATTAGTCGCCATCGCGCGCTGCCAACAGCGGCTCGAGCACGCGCCAGACGTTGGCGAACACGATCTTCTGGCCCGCGGCGTTCGGGTGAATGCCGTCGGGCTGCATGAGCTCGCCATGCAAGGCGACGTCGGCGAGCAGAAACTCGATGAGCGTCGCGCCATGCTCGGCCGCGAGCTCGGGATAGACGGCGGCGAGCTGGTTCGTATAGGTCTGGCCGTAGTTCGGCGGAATTCGCATGCCGGCGAGCACGACGTCGGCGCCGCTCTCGCGGCTCAGCTCGATCATTCTCTCGAGATTGCCGCGCACCATTGCGACGGGTTGGCCGCGCAGCCCGTCGTTGCCGCCGAGCTCGATGATCACGAGCCCCGGGTCGTGCTGCTCGAGCAGGCGCGGCAGCCGTGCGAGCCCTCCCGCCGACGTGTCGCCCGCAATGCTGGCATTCACCACGCGATGGCCGTAACCTTCCGATCGCAAGGTTTCCGTGAGCATCGCGACCCAGGATTGCTCGGCGGCGATTCCGTAGCCGCTGCTCAAGGAGTCGCCCACCACGACGATGGTATCCCCGGCGCCGCGTGCTGCCGGAAGGCAGAACACGGTCAGGGCGAGCACGGCGGCCAGGCGTTGGAACATGAGCACCCGCGAATTCCTGTTACGAGCCGAGAGGCTCACGAAAAAGGTTAGCAGCCCCGAGGGTGAGCTGACCATTCTAGACGACGTCACGATCGGCGTGCCGCGCGGCGACACGGCCGCGATCGTCGGGCCTTCGGGCGCGGGGAAATCGACGCTCTTGGCGCTGCTCGCCGGGCTCGACGAGCCGACCTCGGGCCGCGTGTTCTTGAACGGCGCCGAGCTCACGGCGCTCGACGAGGACGGCCGCGCGAGCCTGCGCAATCGCGAGGTGGGCTTCGTCTTCCAGTCGTTCCATTTGCTTCCCTCGCTCACGGCCATCGAGAACGTGCTGTTGCCGCTGGAGCT
>DATFFV010000575.1:0-24321 GCA_035249885.1 Gammaproteobacteria bacterium
CTCGCGCGCCTCGACCGCGCGTCATTGAGCGCTCAGCGGCGGCTCACGATTCCGTTCATTCGCGAGCACCTCACGGAGGCGGGCGTCCCCGCCGAATGAGCGCGAGTATGAGGCCGAGCTCGAGCGCGGCCGCGAGCAAGGCGACGTTCAAGAGCGGCGCGTCCCCGGCTCGCGCCACGACCTCGACGCTCGTGCCGCCGACGTAGGCGACCAGCAAGACCGCGAGGCCTTGCAGCGCGGTGCGGCGCTCGCGCGCGAGGCCACGCGACGTCACGAGCAGAGGCGCCACGACCAGCAGCGCGAGCCCTACGCGGACCGGAGTCAACGTGGAGAGCACGCTGGCAACGATGGCCGCGATCAAGACCACATGGCACAGGATTGCGACGAGTCGGAGCGGCATCGGGACGGGAGCTTACGCACTAACGCGCGGCTGCGAGGGATTGCGCGAGACGCGCGACGCGCGCGCCGAGCGCTTTGGCGACTTCGATCTCGTCGGCCGAGAGCGCCGCGTTCCACTGTGCAGCGAGATGCGATGCGCCGTAGGGCGAGCCGCCGGTGCGCGTGTCGAACAGCGCGGTTTCGGTGTACGGAACGCCCACGATGATCATGCCGTGATGGAGCAACGGCAGCTGCATGCTGAGCAGCGTGCTCTCTTGTCCGCCATGCGGCGATGAGCTCGACGTGAACACGCCGGCGGGTTTGTCGACGAGCGCTCCAGACAGCCACAGCTCGCTCGTCGAATCGAGAAAGTGCTTGAGTGGCGCTGCCATGTTGCCGAATCGTGTCGGGCTGCCGAGCAGCAGGCCGTCGGTCTCGACGAGATCGCCGAGCTCGGCGTACGGCGGCCCATCGCCAGGCACCGGCGGTAGTGTCGCAGTCGTCGTTGCGGCCACGGGCGGAACGGTGCGCAGCCGCGCGATCGCACCCGCGCTCTCGACGCCGCGTGCGGCATGGCGCGCGAGCGCTGCGGTGCGCCCGCCGCGCGAGTAATAGAGAACTAGAATGTGTGCCTGCTTCACTCCAGCAGCTCGAGAACCTGCTCGGGCGGTCGGCCGATGCGTGCGCGTGCGCCGATTTCGACGATGGGCCGTTGCAGCAACCGCGGTAGCGCGACGAGCAGGTCGAGGATCTCGTCGTCGTCGAGCTTGCGGCCGGCGTATTCTCCGAACTCGGTATCGCCCGTGCGCACGAGCGTGATCGCCGGCTGGCCGAGCTTGCGCAACAACTTGGCGAGCGTCTCGCGTGACGGCGGGTCGTTGAGATAGTCGACGACCTCCGTCTCGACGCCGCGCTCCGCAAGCAGCGCGAGCGTCGCGCGCGATTTGCTGCAGCGGGGATTGTGATAGATTTTGGCCTTCATTGGCGCAGTGTAAGGGCTAGACCCTCGACTAGAAACGGCGTGCCGCCTTGACGCTGGCGCGGGCGGCGCGTTACGGTCTCGGGCCGAGGCTGTCCCTCGATCTAACAACAACTCGAAATGCTTCGGGCTCTACTGATGATCGGCACGTTGCTCCTCGTTGGCTGCGTCACGGCGCCGCCGGTTCAGGAGATGAGCGACGCGCGCCAAGCCATCAGCGCTGCCGAGCAAGCGGGCCCCGGCCGAGTCTCGCCCGACACGCTTGCCGATGCGCGGCGTTTGCTCGAGGAAGCCGAACGGCTAATCCAGCAGGAAGCCTACGGCCCGGCTCGCATGAACGCCGTGCGCGCGAAGAATCGGGTCATGGTCGCGCTGCGCTCGAGCGAGGACGCTCGCGACTGAGCCGTGAGCGCGGGTCCCACAACGCAATCCGTGCGGTGCGTGGTCGCCGGCCGAGTGCAAGGTGTCTACTACCGCTCCGCGACGGCCGAGCGAGCGCAAGCGCTCGCGCTCCGCGGTTGGGTCAAGAATCTCGCCGACGGCCGAGTCGAGGTCGTCGCGTCAGGGCACGCGACGGCCGTCGCCGCGCTCACGCGGTGGCTCTGGCAAGGCCCGCCGGCGGCGCGCGTCGAGGCGGTCTATCTAGAGGAGTGGCTCGGCGACGTGCCGGCCGACTTCGTCGTCGCGAAGTGACGGGCTCACTGCCGGAACCACTTCGTCCGTAGCCGCTCGATGACGCGGTCGGAGTACCAGCGTTTACCGACGCTGCCGTTGTAGCGCGCGAGCCCGCGCACGAGGTCGCCGCGCTCCATGTCGAGGTAGTACTTGAGGATCCGGCAGCCGAGCAGCACGTTGGTTTCGACCTCGAAGAGCTGGTTCTTGTCGTTGTAGCCGAGCTCCGGCACCCAGAACGGCATCACCTGCATGAGGCCGAGTGCACTCGCCGACGAGATCGCGAACCGATCGAAATCACTTTCCACGTCGATGACTGCCAACACGAGCTCGGGTGCGACGCCGACCAGCGTCGCTTGGCGATGCACGGTTTGTAGGAGCTCCACGCGCTCGGCCGCGTCGGGCACTTGACGCCGCAAGCGCTGCGACATGTCGGTGAGCCAGACCTCGGCATCGAAACGGTCGCGGAAACTGTCGGCATCCGCGATCGCGACCACGAGGATCTCGCGCAGCTCGGGGTCCGGGCCGGAGCGCGCGTCGCTCGGCCGCCGCTGGGCTTCGGCGAAAGGTTGCGCCGCGATCGCGAGCAGCACGAGGCCGAGCCGCCATAGGCGGCGCGGCGCGAAGGACAGCGACGGCGTGTCAGTGCTCACGGTGGCCATGATGCGCGCGGCGCTGCAAAAGGCCCGCGACACCGATCACAACGGCTCCGTGTTCAGCGGGGCGTGACTCAGGTACATTGGCTGCGACTCGCTTGCGGCCCTTCCCCGGGGCCGCGCGCAATTGTAGCGGCGAGCCGCGGGCGCAAGCCACCGGCCAAGATGGAGGTATCGACACGACCGTGGACGCCCGCCACAGCAGTACGCGCCGCAAGGGTATCTACCTTTTGCCCAATCTGCTCACGACCGGCGGGTTGTTCGCGGGCTTCTACTCGATCGTGGCCTCGATCGACGGCAATTTCACGAACGCCGCCTGGGCCATCTACGCTGCCATGCTGCTCGACGGCCTCGACGGTCGGCTCGCGCGGCTGACGAATACGGCCAGCGAGTTCGGCAAGGAGTACGACAGCCTGGCGGACATGGTCTCGTTCGGCTTGGCGCCGGCTATCGTCGTCTACCAGTGGGGCGTCGAACGGCTTGCCGAATACGGCATGGTTTGGGGCCGGCTCGGTTGGCTCGCGGCGTTCCTCTATGTGGCCGCGGCCGCGTTTCGTCTCGCGCGCTTCAATGCCAACGTGGCGCAGGATCGGCGGTTCTTCCAGGGTCTCGCGAGCCCGGCGGCCGCGGCAGGCGTCGCCTCGATGATTTGGGTCGTCAACGCGTACGACGGGTTCACGGGGCTCGCTTCGCTCGTCGCTGGCGTTGCGGTCACGGCGACGACCGGGCTGCTCATGATGTCGCGGTTCGCGTACGTGAGCTTCAAGGACTTCAATCCCGGCAAGCGCGTGCGGTTCGCGCGGCTCGTGCTCATTCCGCTCGTGATGATTGCCATCGCGATCGAGCCGCCCGTGACGCTGTTCGCCTTGTTCGTGCTGTACGCGGCCTCGGGGCCCGCCGCGTGGCTGTGGCGCCGCCGCAGCAAGCGGTACGACACTGCAGCGCCATGAGCGGCTTGCGCGAGCGCTATCTCGCCGAGATCGGGATCCCCGTCTGGCGCCGCCGGCACGCGGCAGCGGAGCCCGCCGTCGAGCAGCCTTCTACGGCTCCATCCGTTACGCAAGAACGAACCGAAGCAGGGGCCGCGGATGCCGTCTGGTCGGATCTCGCGGCGCGCGTGCGCGCGTGCACGCTCTGCGGGCTGCACGAGAGCAGGACTCAAACGGTGTTCGGCGTCGGGCGGCGCGACGCACGCTTGTTCGTGATCGGCGAAGCGCCCGGCGCAGACGAGGACCGGCAAGGCGAGCCGTTCGTCGGCCGGGCCGGCCAACTGCTCACGGCGATGCTGCGGGCCATCGGCTTGCCGCGCAGCGAGGTCTACATCGCGAACATCCTGAAGTGCCGGCCCCCGGGCAATCGCGATCCGCAACCCGACGAAGCGACGTGCTGCACTCCCTATCTCGCACAGCAGATCGCGCTCGTCCGGCCGCGCGTGCTGCTCGCCGTGGGCCGCATTTCGGCCCAGTGGCTGTTGCAGACCGATACCCCGATCGGTAGGCTGCGAGGCCAAGTTTTCCCCTACGGTGATCGCAACATACCGCTCGTCGTGACCTATCACCCGGCGTATCTGCTGCGCAGCCCGCTGGCCAAGGCTACGGCGTGGACCGATCTGTGCGTCGTGAAGGACCTGCTCGGCGGATCGTCATGAGTGCAGCCGTTCATCCTCGGACCGAGATTCGCTTGATGCAGCCGGCCGACCTCAAGGCCGTGGCTGCGGTCGAGCGCGCGGCCTACGAGTATCCGTGGAGCCTCGGTATTTTCCGCGACTGCCTGCTCGCCGGTTACTACTGCTTGGTGCTCGACGTGGGCGGCAGCGTCACGGGTTACGGGATCATGTCGGTCGCGGCCGGCGAAGCGCACCTGCTCAATCTGTGCGTGCATCCCGGCGCGCAGCGGCTCGGTTACGGACGACGATTGTTGAACACGCTATTGCTCAAAGCCTCCGACGCGCAGGCCGACAAGGTCTTCCTCGAGGTGCGCCCGACGAACCAGGCGGCGCTCTGCCTCTACCGATCTGCGGGGTTCGAGCAGATCGGCGTTCGGCCGGCCTACTATCAAGCCGCGAACGGCCGCGAAGACGCCGTCATTCTCGCCGCGACGCTGCGCTCCGCCCACTGACTTTTCTCCCGGGTCCCCATGCACGAGCACCTGAAAAGGCGAACGTTCGCGATCATTTCGCACCCCGATGCGGGCAAGACGACGCTCACGGAGAAATTGCTGCTATTCGGGGGCGCGATCCAAATGGCCGGAGCCGTCAAGGGCCGCAAGGCGACCCGGCACGCGAGGTCCGACTGGATGCGCCTCGAGCAGGAGCGCGGCATCTCGGTCACATCGTCGGTCATGCAGTTCCCTTACGACGACGTGCTGATCAACTTGCTCGACACACCGGGCCACGAAGATTTTTCCGAGGACACTTATCGCACGCTGACGGCCGTCGATAGCGCGCTCATGGTCATCGACGCCGCCAAGGGCGTCGAGGCGCGCACGATCAAGCTCATGGACGTGTGCCGGTTGCGGACGACCCCGATCGTGACCTTCGTCAACAAGCTCGACCGCGACGGCCGGCCGCCGATCGAATTGCTCGACGACATCGAGACGGTGCTCGATATCGCTTGCGCGCCGCTGACGTGGCCGATCGGTATGGGACGCGAGTTCCGCGGCATCTATGCGTTCGACGAGGATTGCGCGCATCTCTATCAGAACCGCGACGGCAGTCGGTTGCCCGACGTGCGCAAGGTGCAAGGGCTCACAAGCGGCGAGCTTGGCGTGGCGATCGGCGAGAGCGCGGCGCGCTCGCTTCGCGACGAGGTCGATCTCGTGCGCGGTGCGACGCCGGCGTTCGACCGCGCCGCGTATCTCAAGGGCGAACAGACGCCCGTGTTCTTCGGCGCGGCGATTCACAACTACGGTATTCGCGAGTTGCTCGACGCTTTCGCGCGGCTCGCGCCGCCGCCGCAGCCGCGCGCGACGACCGTGCGCACCGTCGCGCCCGAGGAGGATGCGTTCAGCGGCTTCGTGTTCAAGATTCAGGCGAACATGGATCCCGCGCACCGCGATCGTATCGCATTCTTGCGCATTTGCTCGGGCGAGTACCGGCCCGGCATGCGAATGTTTCACACGCGCCTGCAGCGCGAGGTCCGCGTCGGCGACGCCATCACGTTCATGGCGGCCGACCGGCAGCACGTCGAAGAGGCGTACGCGGGCGACATCATCGGCCTGCACAACCACGGCACGATCAACATCGGCGACAGTTTCACGGCGGGGGAATCCCTCGTGTTCACCGGGATCCCTAGCTTCGCGCCCGAGCTATTTCGACGCGCCGTGCTGCGCGATCCGCTGAGGCTCAAAGCCCTGCAAAAGGGGCTCGCGCAGTTGTGCGAGGAAGGAGCGACGCAGCTCTTCCGGCCGCTCATCGGCAACGATTTGATCCTCGGGGCCGTCGGCCCGCTCCAGTTCGAGGTCGCGGAATTTCGGCTGCGCGACGAGTACGGAGTCGAGGCTGTGTTCGAAGGCGTGGGCGTTGTCGCCGCGCGGTGGGTGCGGTGCGACGACCGCGCGCATCTCGACGAGTTCGCCAAGAAGCTCGGCGTGAGCGTCGCACGCGATCACGCCGGCGCGCTCGTCTACCTTGCACCGAGCACAGTGAGCCTCACTCTCACGCAGGAACGCTGGCCGAAGATCCGGTTCTTCACGACGCGCGAGCTCAGCGCGGCCCCGTGACGTAGCGCCTCAGGCTTGCGCGGGGCGAAACGCGGCGACTTGCGTTTCGAGTGCGGCAAGCGCGGCGCCGTCGGCGTCGGGCTCGTAACGCGCGCGCAGGTAGAGATCGACTACGGCGCGGATCTCGGCCGCGACGTGCGGCAGTGCGGTGGCCGCGTGTTCGGCGTATGCGCCCGGTCCCTCACCAGCGGCCCGCTGCCGGACGCGCAGGCGCGCGAGCCGGCGCGTGAACTTCGCGAAGCATGCCGCCGCACGATCGATGTCGGTATGACGCCGCTTGCGCCAGGCAAGATAGCCGCTCAAACCGGCAAGGAAGAACACGGTGGCCGCGGCCGCGAGGCCGAGCAGCACGGCCGAGCGCTGCGCGCGGCGCAGGCCACCGAAGCCGAGCCGGTCGAGCAGCGCGCGCTGGAGCTCGGGTCCGTAGCCGATGACCCAGGCTTGCCAGCGCGTGTTGATCGTGTCCCAAGCCAGCATCGCTTGGCGCAGCCAAGTGTTGCTCAGCATGGTGCTTGCTATGAACCCTCTGTCGGAGCGGTAACGTGTCGACCCGAGCGCCACGCGCTCGGGTGCGACGGCCGCGACGGCATCGACGCGAACCCAGCCTTCGTCCTCGAGCCAGACCTCGGTCCACGCGTGGGCATCGGACTGGCGGACGATGTAGTAGCCGCCGAAGCCGTTGAGCTCGCCGCCTTGATAGCCCATGACGACGCGAGCCGGCAGTCCCGCGGCACGCAATAGCACGGTCATGGCCGACGCATAGTGCTCGCAGAAGCCTTCGCGCGTTTCGAACAGGAACTCGTCGACCGGCTGTGCGCCGAGCGCAGGCGGCGTCAGCGTATAGAAGAACGGCTGCGAGCGCAGGTAGTCCATGGCGCGCGCGATGATCGCAGCGCCGCTCGGGTCGTCGACGAGCCAGCTTTGCGCGAGCGCACGGGCTCGCGGATTACTATCGCCGGGCAACCGGCGGAACATCTCGATCTCGTTGGGAGTCAACGGCTCGCGGGCACTGTAATCGACATACGAAGTGACCGTGTACTCGATGCGACGCGAGCGCGGCGCGCCGAAGAACGTGCCGAGCTGGTAGTCGCTGCCCATGCGCAGGGTGTTGTCGTCGCTCCAGCGCGCGGCCATGTCGAGCGCGAACGCCCAATTTCGGCCGTTCGGATCGAGCATCACGCGGTAGGTCGTCGGCTCACCGCGGTACTCGGTCGAGTCCGCCACGCGCCCGCCGCGGCGCGTGCCTTGGAGCATCGACCACGTGCGGCCGTTGAAATTCGTGAGCGAGGGGCCACGCCAGTAAAGCGCGTCGGCGCGCGGCGGCCGGCCGTCGAACTCGACGCGAAACGCGATCTCGTCAGACAGGCCGAGGTTCGTGATGTCACCGGGGCTCATCGTCTCGCTCAACCCGGTCGCGCCGCTGCTGGTGCTGCCAGGCATCGCCCAAAGCGGTCCCGGCAGACGCGGAAATAGCACGAACAGCGCGACCGCGAGCGGCAGCGCGTGCAACAGTAGGCGGCCGCTCGTGAGCGCCGCGGTGCGATGCGGCAGGAACTCGCCGCGGCGGCCGATGTTGAGCATGGCGACGGTCGTGAGCCAGATGAGCACCACGACGTAGGCAGCCCACAGCGGGCCGCGCTCGGTGAGAGCGCTCGCGAAGATCAGGAAGTAACAGAGCATCACGAGCACGAGCTCGTCGCGTTGGCCGCGTGCCTCGACGAATTTGAGCGCCACCATGACGACGAGCAGTGCGCTGCCGGCTTGCGCGCCGTTGAGTGTGCGGTACTCGAACAGCACGGCGAAAAACGCGGCCAGCGCTACCGCGATGCGCAACGCGCGAGGCGGCAGCGGCCAGTGGCGCACGGCGGTCGTGAGCCTATAGGCCACAGCCGCCACCAGCAGCACGGGCATCCACGCGGCGAGCGTCGCCCAGTGCGGCAAGCTGGCGCCTACGACGATCGCGGCCGTCCACAGCAGCCGCCGCACTTCGAGCGGTAGCTCGAGGCCGCGTTGCGCGACCGCCGACGTCATCGCGGTAGCCCGAACAATGCGAGCGCTTCGAGGCACGCGGCGAGGTGCTTCGGCCCGGCACCGAGCGGTATCACGTTGCCCGGGAGTTTGAGGCCGAGGCTGCGGCCCCCGGCGTCGGCGTCGATGCACCACCGCGTGAGCTGCGAGAGGCGCTCTTCGGCGTCGAGATCGGGCAGCATGTCCCAGTCGAGCATGCACGGCTCTTGCGTGCCGCCCGAGAACTCCTTGAGCAGCAGCACGTCGTTGCGCGCGTAGGCCTTCCACGCGATGCGCTGCGGCGGGTCGCCCGAAGACGCCGGGCGTAACCCCGCGAAGTCCTCGTCGCCGGCGTGGTGGAAGCCCGTGGCGCCGTCGGCCGCGGCGAGCGGCAACGGGCGGCCGGGTGCGGCCGGGCGGGGATACACCAGGCAGCGCGCGTCCATGTGCACCCAGGTCCAGGCGCGGAACACGCGTGCCGGATAGCGCGTTTCGACTCTGAAGCGCTCGAGAATAGCGGAGCCGCGCCGCTCGGTCGGCAGTCCGAGCCGCAGCGTCTCCGTGGCGCCGGGGCCGACGTCCGTGGGCCCAGCCGTGTGGTCGCCGCGCTTGAGCTCGATCTCGAGACGCGGTATCGCGGAGCTGTTGCTCACGGCGATTCTGAACTCGGCGCGTTCGCCCGCGAACACGGGGGCCGCGCCGAGGAATTTGATTTCCGCGCCGAGCAGGTTGTTGTGGCAATGGTGCACTGCGACGAAACCCAAGCTCGCGAGCAGGAACGTCAACATGAAGCCGAGGCTCGCGCCGTAGTTCAGCGAGCCGAGCAGCATGGCGAGCACCATCGCGGCGAACACCAAGCCGAAGCGCGTCGGCAAGACGTAGATGCGCCGGCGCTTGAGCTCGACGGCGTGTGTGTCGGCGCCTTGGCGACGCCGCGCCCAGCCGGCGGCCCACCGTTCGAATACGCGAGCCGCGCCGAGCTGCATGGGGGTCAGCGAGCCTTTAATTACTGCTCACGGCACGGGCACGGCCGCGAGGATAGCCGCGCCGAGATCGGCACCGCGCTCGATCTTGCTGCCGTGCGCGAGTTGCAGACGGTGCGCGACGATGCTGCCGACCACGGCCTGCACGTCTTCAGGGTGTACGCCGCCGTGGCCTTTGACGAGCGCCCACGCTTGTGCGGCGCGCAGCAGCGCGATGCCGGCGCGCGGCGACAAGCCCGCGACGAATTCTCCCGATTCGCGCGTGTACGCGAGGAGCGCCTGCACATAGTCGAGCAGCGGCTCGGAGACGTGCATCTTCGGTACTTGCTCCTGGAGGCGGAGCAACGCCTCCTGCGACAGCACGGGCTGTTGCTGGTCGACGAGCGTGCGCCGCTCGCCGTTCATGAGCAGTTGGCGCTCGTCGCTCGGCGCCGGAAAGCCGAGCTCGATCTGCATGAGGAAGCGGTCCACTTGCGACTCGGGCAAGGGGAACGTCCCGATCTGGTGCGCGGGGTTGCGCGTGGCGACGACGAAGAATGGCGCGGGTAGCACGTAGGTCGTGCCGTCGGCCGTGACTTGGCGTTCTTCCATGGCCTCGAGCAACGAGCTCTGCGCTTTGGGCGTCGCGCGATTGATCTCGTCGGCGAGCACGAGCTGCGAGAACACCGGCCCCTTATGGAACTCGAAGCGGCCGCTGTCGCGATGGAACACGGACACGCCGATCACGTCGGCCGGCAACAGGTCGCTCGTGAACTGGATGCGGTGGTACGAGAGGCCGAGCGTCTTGGCTAGCGCGTGGGCGAGCGTCGTCTTGCCGACGCCCGGCACGTCCTCGATGAGCAGGTGGCCGCGCGCGAGCAGGCACGCGACGGAAAGCTGGAGCTGCCGGCCCTTGCCGATGACGATGCGCCCGAGCGCCTCGAGCACGGGGCGAACGAGCGCGGGGCCGTCCGTGCCGCGGCTCGCGATCAACGAAGGTGTAGCCATGCGCGAATGTTCGCCTAAATCCCTCGCCCGCGACACCCCGAACCCCCGCATTTGTGACGAATTCCCGCGTACGGGCACGAGGCGGTTCGGGCATCGTGGTTCCGGTGCCGCTAACCGGCGCCATCGATGCCCGAGCGGCTAGGTGAGCTCGGCGAGGCGGGCGAGTTGCTGCTCGAGCTGGGAGGCGCGCTGGGTGAGCTCGGCGACGCGCGCGTTTTCCTTGGCGACGACGTCGGCTGGCGCGTTGGCGACGAAATTCTGATTCGCGAGCTTCTTCTGCACCTTGCCGAGGTCGTCGTGCGCGCGCGCGAGCTGTTTACCGAGCCGGTCGCGCTCGGCGTCGACGTCGATGAGACCGGCGAGCGGCACGAGGATGCGCATCGCGCCGAGCAGGGCCGCGGCCGCGCCCTTGACCGTCATGCCGCTGGGCACGAAGTCGATACGATCGATGCCCCCGAGCTTTTTCAGGTTGCCCGCGTGGCGCGTGACGCGCTCGCGGTCGAGTGCGGTGGCGTCGGCCAGCAACACGGTGAGCGTTGCAGAGCGCGGCAGGTTGGCTTCGCCGCGCAATTGACGTAAGCCGCCGACGAAGCCCTTGAGCCAACCGATCTCGTCCTCGGCTGCGGCGTCGACCGGGAAGTCGCTGACTTCAGGAAAACGCTCGAGCATGATCGTCGCGCTCAAGTAGCCGCGCCGTTTCGCGAGCTCGAGCCAGAGCTCCTCGGTCACGAACGGCATGAGCGGATGCAGCAGCTTGAACAACGCGCCGAGCACCTCGACGAGCGTCGCCTGCGTGCCGCGCTTGCGCGCCGCGTCGGCGGTGGGATCGTTGAGCACGCCTTTCGTGAGCTCGAGATACCAATCGCAGAACTCGTGCCACGTGAAGTCGTAGAGCGTTTGGGCGATGAGGTCGAGGCGATACGCGGCGAAGTGCTCGTGCACGGCGGCGACCGTGGCCGCGAGCCGCGAGCGGATCCACCGTTCCGTCATGCCGAGCTCGGCGAGGCCGTTATCGAGCCCTTCGAGTTGGCTGAAGACGTACGCCGAGGCGTTCCAGAGCTTGTTGCAGAAGCGGTGGTAGCCCTCGGCACGGCCGAGGTCGAAGCGCGCGTCGCGGCCCGTCGTCGCGAGCGAGGCAAACGTGAAGCGCAGCGCGTCCGTGCCGACGCCTTCGATGCCGTTCGGGAATTCCTTGCGCGTGGCTTTCTCGATGCCGGCTTGCAGATGCGTCTGCATGAGGCCGTCCGTGCGCTTCTTGAGCAGGGTATCCAAGTCCACGCCGTTGATGAGGTCGAGCGGGTCCAAGATGTTGCCCTTCGACTTCGACATCTTGTTGCCCTCGTGGTCGCGCACGAGAGCGTGGATGTAGACCTCGCGAAACGGCACGTCGCCGACGAACTTGAGGCCCATCATGATCATGCGGGCCACCCAGAAAAAGATGATGTCGAAGCTCGTGACGAGCACGTTGGTCGGGTAGAACGCGCGCAGCTCCTCCGTCTGGTCGGGCCAGCCGAGCGTCGAGAACGGCCAGAGCGCCGACGAGAACCAGGTATCGAGCACGTCCTCGTCTTGCCGCAGCGGAGTGCCGGCCGCGATGTTGTACTTGCGCCGTGCCTCGTTCTCATCGCGCGCCACGTAGATACTGCCCGCCTCGTCGTACCACGCCGGGATGCGGTGGCCCCACCAGAGTTGCCGCGAGATGCACCAGTCCTGAATGTTGTGCATCCATTCGAAGTACGTCTTGCTCCAACTCTCGGGCACGAACTTCACGCGCCCGTCCTCGACGGCGGCGATCGCGGGCTCGGCCAACGGTTTCGTGCGCACGTACCACTGGTCCGTGAGCAACGGCTCGACGACGACGCCACTGCGGTCGCCCTTCGGAATCATCGACGTGTGCTCGGTGATGCGCTCGAGCAGGTGCTGTGCCTCGAGGTCGGCGACGATGCGTTGCCGCGCGACGAAGCGGTCGAGACCGCGATACGGCGCGGGCGCGTTGTCGTTCAAGGCCGCATGCTCGTCGAGCACGGACACCATCGGCAGCCCGTGCCGCTGGCCGACTTCGTAGTCGTTGAAGTCGTGTGCCGGCGTGATCTTGACGCAGCCCGTGCCGAACTCCGGGTCCACGTACGTGTCGGCGATGATCGGGATCGTACGGTCCGTGAGCGGCAGCGCCACGTGCTTGCCGACGAGATGGCGGTAACGTTCGTCGTCCGGATGCACGGCGACGGCCGTGTCGCCGAGCATGGTCTCGGGGCGAGTCGTCGCGACCACGAGATGCGTGCCCGGCGCGCCGACGACGGGGTAGCGCAGGTGCCAGAGCTTGCCGCGCTCCTCGGTGCTCAATACTTCGAGGTCCGACACCGCCGTTTGCAGCACGGGGTCCCAGTTGACGAGCCTCTTGCCCCGATAGATGAGACCGTCGTCGTAGAGCCGCACGAACACCTCGGTCACGGCGCGCGACAGACCTTCGTCCATCGTGAAACGATCGCGCGTCCAGTCGACGGAGGCGCCCAGCCGGCGCAGCTGCTGTGCGATCGTGTTGCCCGAGCGCTCCTTCCATTGCCAGACGCGCTCGACGAAGCGTTGCCGTCCGAGCGCGTGGCGATCGGTGCCCTCGCGGTTGAGCAGCCGCTCGACCACCATCTGCGTCGCAATGCCCGCGTGATCGGTGCCGGGCTGCCACAGCGTTCTAGACCCACGCATACGGTGATAGCGCGTCAGGGCATCCATGATGGTGTCCTGGAGCGCATGGCCCATGTGGAGCGTGCCCGTGACGTTCGGCGGCGGGATCACGATGCAGTAGGGCGAGCCCAAGCCCGCGGGCGCAAAATAGCCCGCCGCTTCCCAGCGTGCGTAGTGGTGCGCTTCGATCTCGGCGGGGCGGTAGTCCTTGTTCACGATCGTCCTTGGGATGCGCTGCGCGCGTCGTGTGTGGCGCGCTTCAGCATAGCCTCACAGCTTGTGTGTGTTGAGCTTGTAGCCGCGATCGCGATAGAAGCGATAGCGCTCGCGGCTGCGCTCGCGGCGCTCCGCGTTCGCGTCGACGACCTCGGCGACGCGCTCGTAGCGGCTGAAGAAGTCGGGCACCTGAGGCGCGAGATTGACGAGCACGTCCCAGCGACCTGTCGAAGGCGGCTCGGCCATGCCGATGAGCACGGGCTCGCGCGGCGGCTGCTCGAGCGGCTCGCGCACGATGCGATGTGGAATGAAGCTGCCTTGCGAGAACGTCCAGAGCAGCTCGTCGAGCTGCCGCGCTTCGTCGTCCGTGGTGGCGTGCACGAAGACGTGACGGTCGAGCTCGAAGGCCTTGTCGACGATCTTGCAGGCGAGCCGGAGTCGCGCGTCGTTCGAGTCGCTGTCGGAAATGTAGAAGTCGACTTGAGTCACTGCGCGGCGTTGAGCAGGAAGTCGACGAGCATCGGCACGGGCCGGCCGGTAGCGCCTTTGTTCGCGTTGGCGCGCCAGGCGACGCCCGCGATGTCGAGATGTGCCCACGGCACGCCGTCGACGAAGCGTGAAAGAAAGTTGGCGCCGATGCTGGCGCCGCCGTCTCGCGTGCCCGAGTTCGCGAAGTCGGCGAAGTTGCTGCGCAACGTCTCGCCGTACTCGTCGTGGACGGGCATGCGCCAGGCGAGGTCGAGCGAGCGGTCGGAGGCCGCGAGCAGCGCTTTGGCGAGCGGCTCGTCGTTGCTGAAGAGGCCCGTATAGACGTGCCCGAGTGCGATGACGCACGCACCCGTGAGTGTCGCTACGTCCACGATGCAGCTCGGCTTGAAGCGCTTCGCGTACGTGATGGCGTCGCAGAGAATGAGCCGGCCCTCGGCGTCCGTGTTGATGATCTCGACGGTCTGGCCCGAGAGGCTCTTGACGATGTCGCCGGGGCGCGTGGCGCGACCGCCCGGCATGTTCTCACAGGCCGGGATCACGCCGACGACGTTGAGCGCCGGCTGGAGCTCGCCGATTGCCGTCATCGCGCCCAGCACGCTGCCCGCGCCGCACATGTCGAACTTCATCTCGTCCATTTTTGGGGCCGGCTTGATCGAGATGCCGCCCGTGTCGAACGTGACGCCCTTACCGCACAGTGCGATCGGCGCCTGCTTCGCGGCGCCGCGATACTGGAGCACGATGAGGCGCGGCGGCTCTTCTGCGCCTTGCGTCACCGACAACAGCGCGCCCATTCCGAGGCGGCGCATGTCGCCTTCGTCGAGCACCTTGACCTCCATGCGGGCGAAGCGTTTCGCGATGCTGCGCGCGGCGTCCGCGAGATGCGAAGGAGTGCAGACGTTGGGAGGCCGGTTGCCGAGATCACGCGCGAGATCGCTGCCGTCGGCAATGGCCTCGCCGAGCTTGATGCCGGTGCGGATGGCCGCGGTGCTCGTGCCGTGCGGATAGGCCAACGCGAGGCGCGCGAGCCGCGACGGCGGGTCGCTGCGGCTCTTGAGCTCGTCGAAACGGTACACGGCGGCGCGCGCCGTCTCCACGCTGTGCCGGGCCGTGTCGGCGGGCGCGAGCGCGCCCGCGTCGTAACCCAAATAGCTCGTCGCTTCCTTGACGCTCGCGCGTAACGCGACGACGGCAGCGGCGAGCGCCGTCGTGAGGCGTTTCAAGTTGAGCTCGCTGCGCTTGCCGCAGCCCACGAGCGCCCAGCGGGCGGCCGCCGTGCCTTGCGTGCGATGGACGGTGGTCACCGTGCCGAGGCGGGCCGGTGCGTCGCCGGCTTTGACGAGCTTGGCAATCGCGCCGCGTGCGGCGCGATCGAAGTCCCTCGTGGCGCCGGCCAACCGACCGTCGTCGAACAACGGCAGGATCGCGCACTCCGTGCGTTGGCGCGCCGGCACGTCGGTCTTCACGGGGAACTCCATCCTCAATCTCCTTCGCGTGCCCCTTTCGGGCATCGCCGCACTTCGCGACAGCGGTTCGCTGCGGCGGCGGCACGGTGTGCTATCGTGTTGGAATACCGTGGAAAATTGCAGTGTAGTGCATTCGATTCATTCAAGGTACTGGGCCTAAGATCACACCCGTGAACCTGATCGGTCGTTACATCTTCCGTGAAGCGTTCGGCTCGTGGTTGATGGTCCTGACTGTTCTGTTCCTCATCTTCATGACGAACCAGCTCGCCGACATCCTCGGCGATGCCGCGGCGAACCGGCTGCCGCGCGACGCAGTGCTCGCGATTTTCGGACTCACGGCGCTGCGTTATCTCATGCTGCTGACGCCGATCACGCTGTTTCTCGGCGTCACGCTCGCGCTCGCACGGCTCAATCGCGACGGCGAGATGGCGGCGCTCGCCGCGTGCGGCATCGGCGCCGGACGTTTGCTCGTGCCCATCGGTGCGCTCACGGTACTACTCGCCGCGGCGCTCGCGTGGCTCGCGTTCGTCTCGACGCCGGCGGCCAGCCAGCGCATGGAGGAGATCCGGTTTCGCGCGGAGCAGAACGTGGAGCTCGCGGCCATCGAGGCGGGCAAGTTCCTGTCGCCCGACTCCGGCGACACCGTGCTATATGCGCGCGAGGTCGTCGGCGACGAGTTGCGCGACGTGTTCCTCGAGACGCAGCAAGACGAGCGTGTCATCGTGATTCTCGCGGCGCGCGGCCGGCGTGTCATCGACGCAGCGACGGGCGAGCAGTCGTTCGTGCTCTACGACGGCCGGCGTTACGAAGGCGTGCCCGGCGAAGGCGAGTTCCTCGTCGTCGAGTTCGAGGAGCACGGCATGCCGATAAGGCCCGATGACGAGGAGGAGCTCGTCACGGCCGTTGCCGCCAAGTCGACGGGCGAGCTCCTGCGCTCCTCCGCGCCCGCGGATCGCGCCGAGCTGCACTGGCGGGTATCGTTTCCGCTGTCGTTGTTCGTGCTGGGGGTGCTCGCGATCCCGCTGAGCCGCACCGCGCCGCGCGACGGACGGTACGCACGTCTCGGCATGGCGTTGTTCATCTACCTCATTTATACGAACTTGCTGTCGATCGGCCGCGTCTGGGTCGAGCGCGGCGTCGTCACCGACACCATCGGCTTGTGGTGGGTTCATGCGTTCGTCGGCCTCATCGCGGTGTGGCTGTTCGCGCGGGAAGGCGGTTGGTTCAGGCGCGGGCGCGTCGTGCAGGCGGTGCCGGCATGACGCTACTGCGCGGCTACATCGTCGGTGCTGTGCTGCGCGGTGTCGCGCTCGTGCTCACGGTGCTCGTCGTCGTAACGGCAGCAATCGAGCTCGTCGCGCAGCTCAACGACGTCGGCACGGGCGAGTACGACTTGCGAACCGCGGTCACTTACGTCGCGCTGCGCGTGCCGCGCACGGTGTTCACGACACTGCCCATCGCGGCGTTGATCGGCGGGCTCTTGAGCCTAGGCAATCTTGCGGTCCATCGCGAGCTCGTCGTGATGCGCGCGAGCGGCGTCTCGTCGTGGCAGCTGCTCTCGGCCGTCGCTCTTGCGGGGTTCGCGCTCGCGGTGCTCATGGTGCTGCTCGGCGAGTCGGTGGCGCCTTCGCTCGGTGCTTATGCGAACGAGCTCCGCACGCGCGCCATGCACGAGGACCTCGCGGTCGCGAAAGGGCAGGCCACCTGGCTGCGTGACGGCGAGCGCATCCTGAGCTTGCGGCGCCAAGCTGGCGATCTCGGCTACGGCGGCGGCGTGCTGTTGTTCGAGATTGGCGAAGGTCAAGTGCTCAAGGAAGTCGCGCGTGCCGAGTCGGCGGATCTCGACTCGGCCAACCGCTGGGTGCTCGCCAACTACGGCGAGACGGTGTTCGAAGACAGCGGCGTCGCGATCCGGAGCGAGCGCGAATCGACGGAGGCCTACAACCTGAACCCGGATCTGCTCGAGCTGTCGATCGTGCGTGAGGACTTGCTCGATACGCCTTCGCTGCAACGCTACATTCGGTATCTGCGTGCCAACGATCTCGACGCGCATCGCTATCTCGTGGCCTATTGGTCGCGGATTGCGAGCGTGGCGTCGGTCGTGCTCATGACGATTCTCGCGTTGCCGTTCGTGTTCGGTAGCCTGCGGTCGGCCGGCGCCGGTGCGCGGCTCGTCGTCGGTCTCATCATCGGGCTCTCGTACTACGTGCTCGGCGAGGTCTTGACGACAGGGGGAGCGGTTTATGGCCTACCGCCCCTCGTCATCGCGTTCGCGCCGGGCGTGCTGCTCGCCGTCGTGACGACCGTGGCGTTCACGCGCGTTCGCTAGGGAACCCCGCGGCATTGGTCCGCACGACGCGCGTGCGTGTCCAACGGTCGTGCCAGGCGCGGCCGGCGTCGTCGAGCAAGCTCCACCAGAGGCCGAGGCCCGCCGGTAGCACGGCGACGAGAGCCCCGGCGAAGCGCGCGGCCGCAGACCGCCACGTGAGCCTCCCGCCGTCGTCGCGCACCACACGAATGCGCCAGGCGCGCATGCCGAGCGTTTGTCCGCCGTGAACCCAAAAGGCGCAGAAGAACGCCGCGATGAGCGCCGCGACACAAAGCGGGAACCAAACGCTGCCCGGCGGCACGGGCTCGCCTAGTCGCACCGCGACCACGAGCAGCGTGAAAGAGAGGATGAGCGCGGCGAGCAGCAAGAGATCGTAGGAGAACGCGGCGAGCCGCCGAAGCAGCGAGGCCGGCTCGAACGAGGGCGGCTGCGCGGTCACGCAAGCAGGTCGCGGTGCTGCGGATGCCGCTCGATGAAGGTCGCCACGAACGGGCAGCTCGGGATCACACGGTAGCCGTGCTCGCGCGCGTAGCGCAGCGCATGCTCGGTCAGCTGCGACGCGATGCCGCTGCCGCGCAGGGCCGGCGGCACGAACGTGTGGTTGAGATCGAGCACGCGTCCTGAGAGCTCGCGATAGCGGATCAGGCCCGTTCCCGCCGCGAGCTCGATGACGAAGCGTTGTGCTTCGGGCTCGTGGCGGATGCCCGCCATCGGTGCCGCGCTCATTACACCGCGTCCGGCGCGTTGCACGGCGGCGTGAGCCCGTCGAGCAGGTCCGCGAGGATTGCGGTGCGCCGCTCGTCGTTATCCTCTTTGAGCACTCCGACGACGTTGGCGAGATACATCTGGAAGCACTCGTCGCGCGGATGGTCCTTGAGTGCCGCGGAGAGATCGGTGGCTGCGCCGACGAACAACGGCTCGTACTTCGCCTTTTGGCCGGGCTCGATCGTCCGCGCGGCCACGACGTAAATACCGGCCACGGCCCGAAATTTCGTGGCCCAGACGTAGATGCGGAAGTCGTAGCGTTGGCCCGAGCGGCCCGCCAGCGTCACTTGGTCGATCTTCGTAGTCTTGCTCAACCGCGGTTCCTCGCGCCTCACGAAAGTTGTGCCGATTATAGGAGGGCCCCGGCCATTTTGGTGTGCGGCAGGCCATGCAATTTAACCCTATAATGCCGCGTCGAATCAGGGAGTGCAGGGATGTCCAGTCGGTTCGGTTCGTGTGTTTTGCTGCTCGGTGTCGCCACGCTGTCGACGGCCGCGCTCGCCCATCACTCGGCGGCGCAGTTCGATTTCGCGCAGACCGTGCGCATCGAAGGGGTCGTCAAGGAAATGCGCGTCGCGAACCCGCACATTGCGTTGTTCCTCGAGGTCAAGGACGCCAAAGGCACCAGAGTCATCGAGTACGAAGGTCACAGCCGCAACAACGTCTACCGCCGCGGTTGGCGTCCCGAGATGGTGCACACGGGCGACACGATCGCGATCGACATCGCGCCCATGCGCACGGGCGAGGACGGCGGCTACGTGAAGACCTTCATCGTGAAGGGCGGCAAAGAGTTCTAAGGCTCGCGAAAAAAGAGAGCCCGACCGTCGGCCGAGCTCTACAGGGGGCTTCAAGATCTCCAATCGGGGAGGAAATTCTTAAAGCGGGAGCAAGTATAGGCCCGCGGGCGGCGCCGCGCGGTCAAGAACTCTCAAGGAAAAATGCCGTCTTGGGCGTGCTCCGCGTGGGCCTACCTGCGCGATGCGGAGGGCGGCGAAATGGCGCTCCCTGGGGGAATCGAACCCCCGTTTTAGCCTTGAGAGGGCCACGTCCTGGACCGCTAGACGAAGGGAGCGCGGGTGCCGCGCCTGAAGCGAGGCTGGTATGATACCGGCCTTTCTCGCAGGGCGAAACCACGGCAGCTTGTTCAACGACACGGATCGACCTTCGCGCGTGGCTCCCGTCATCGTGCCGCGCGAGCAGCACAACCTCAGCCGGGCAAACATCTCGCCCAACGCGCTCAAAGTTTTGTACCGCTTAAGGAGTGCGGGGTTCGAGGCGTTTCTCGTCGGCGGCGGCGTGCGGGATTTGCTGCTCGACCGGCATCCCAAAGACTTCGACGTCGTCACGAACGCCGATCCCGACCAAATTCAGGATGTCTTCCGCAACTGTCGCCTGATCGGCCGGCGCTTTCGGCTCGCGCACGTGCGCTTCGGCCGCGACATCGTCGAGGTCGCGACGTTCCGCGCGGCCGGCGCAGAGCCCGACGACGACGAGCGGGCGCACACCGACAGCGGCCGCATCCTGCGCGACAACGTCTACGGCACGATCGGCGAAGACGTCTGGCGGCGCGATTTCACGGTCAACGCGCTCTACTACAACATCGCCGACTTCAGCATCTGGGACTACGTCAACGGCGTGGCCGACGTGCGCGCACGTACACTGCGGCTCATCGGCGATCCCGCGAAACGCTATCGCGAGGATCCGGTGCGCATGCTGCGTGCGATGCGGTTTGCGGCCAAGCTCGACTTCACGCTCGCGCCCGAGGCGGCAGCGCCGATCGCGTCGCTCGGTCGCTCGCTCGCCGACGTTCCACCCGCGCGGTTGTTCGACGAGCTGCTCAAGCTTTTCTTGAGCGGCTATGCCGTGCGCAGCTTCGAGCTGCTCTTGCAGCACGATCTCTTGCGTTACCTGTTCCGCGACACGGCCGCGTTGCTCGAGACGGACGAGCGCGACAAGATCGTGGCGTTCGTCCGTAAAGGCCTAAGCGACACCGACAAGCGGGTTCGCGAGGACAAGCCCGTCACGCCGATGTTCCTCTATGCCTTGTTCCTGTGGTTCCCGATCCAAGCTCTCGCCCGGCGCCTCGCGAGCGAGGGTTGGAACGAGGGCCAGGCATTGCTCGAAGCGAGCCAGCGCATCGTCGCGTCGCAGCAGACGGCGTTCCCGCGCCGTTTCAGCTCGCCGATGAAGGAACTGCTCAACATGCAATGGCGCTTCGCGCATCGGCACGGCGCCCGCGCGGCGCGGCTGCTCGAGCACAAGCGTTTTCGTGCGGCCTACGACTTTCTCGTGCTGCGCGCGAGCTGCGGCGAGGTCGATCAGGAAACGGTGACCTGGTGGACCGAGATCCAAAACATGCCGCGCGAGGAGCAGAGCAAGCTGCTCAATTTGCAGCGGCCTGGGCGACGGCGCCGCGGCGGTCGACGCCGCTCGGCGCGCCATCACGAGACGAACGACGTTGTCGTTTAGCGCGACGACTTCGAAGGCGCCGAAGCCGGCCGACACGCCGGGTCGCGGCGCGGTGCGCGGCGGGGACGAGACCGGGGCGATTCTCACCGAGGGGCCGCGTTACATCGTCATCGAAGGCCCGATCGGCGTCGGCAAGACGAGCCTCGCGAAGCGGCTGGCGAAGAGCTTCGCGAGCGAGCTCATCCTCGAGCAGGCGGAGGACAATCCGTTCCTCGAGCGCTTCTATCGCAGTCGTCGTCAGTCTGCGCTGCCGACCCAGTTGTTCTTCCTGTTCCAGCGTGCGCGCCAGATCGAGCAGATCCGCCAAAGCGACATGTTCTCTCCCGTGCGCATCGCCGATTTCTTGCTGCAAAAGGATCGCCTGTTCGCCGAGATCAATCTCGACCCGCACGAGCTCGGGCTCTATCAGCAAGTAGCGGATACGCTCGAGCTCGATCCGCCGACTCCCGACCTCGTCGTGTACCTGCAAGCGCCGGCACCGGTGCTGCAGAAGCGCGTCGCGGCGCGCGGCATTCCCTACGAGCAGCTCATCGAGCCCGAGTATCTCGAGCGGCTCGGCGACGCGTACGCGCGGTTCTTCTACGACTACGATGCCGCACCGCTGCTCATCGTCAACGCGGCGGCCATTGACCCGATTCATCGCGAGTCGGACTATCAGGAGCTGTTGCAGACGATTCTGCGCGTCAAGCACGGCCGGCATTTTTTCAATCCGGCGGGCGCGTCGCTCGCGTGAGCGCGACGAGCCGGAGGTCGAGATGTACAAACAGTTGCAGCAGCGGGGCATGGACTCGCCGCCCGTGAGCGTGAGCACGCTGCGCGAGATGAAACAGGCGCGCGAGCCGATCGCGTGTCTCACGGCGTACGACGCAAGCTTCGCGCAGCTCGTCGACCTCGCGGGCACCGACGTCGTGCTCGTGGGCGACAGCTTGGGGATGGTCGTGCAGGGTCTCGACACGACCGTGCCCGTGACCGTTGCCGACATGGTCTACCACAGCCGCTGCGTCGCGCGGGGCCTGCGGCACGCGTTCCTCATGGTCGACATGCCGTTCATGAGCTACACGACGCCGGCGCAAGCGCTCGACAACGCCGTGCGTCTCATGCAGGAAGGCGGCGCGATGATGGTGAAGCTCGAGACGGGGCAGGGGCAGGCCGGCATCGTCGAGCATCTCGCGAAGCAAGACATCCCTCTGTGCGCGCACTTGGGCCTCAAACCGCAGTCGGTGCACAAGCTCGGCGGTTTCAAGGTGCAGGGCCGCGAGGAGCACGCGGGGCAAGCGATGATCGCCGCCGCGCGCGAGCTCGAAAGCGCGGGCGCCGATACCCTGCTGCTCGAGTGCGTGCCGAACGCCATCGGCGCGGCGATCCGCGACGCCGTGCGCGTGCCTGTCATCGGCATCGGCGCGGGTCCTGGCGTCGACGGCCAGATTCTGGTGCTCTACGACGTGCTCGGCATCACTCAAGGGCGAATGCCGCGTTTCGTCAAGAACTTCGCCAAGGGGCACGACTCGCCGGTCGACGCGTTGCGCGCCTACGTCCGCGCCGTCAAGGATCGTAGCTACCCGGCTCCTGAACACTGCTTCGAGTGAGCGCGTTGTTAGACTGGCTGCCCTTGAGTCCCGGGAGCTGAGGTTGGCTCGAGTGCGCACGGTCGAGGCGATTGGCGACGTACGCGCGGCAGTCGCTGGATGGCGCGCGGCGGGCGAGCGAGTCGCGTTCGTGCCGACGATGGGCAATCTGCACGCGGGGCACATGAGCCTCGCGGCGCTCGCCGCGGCGGCGGCGCCGCGAGTCGTGATGAGCATCTTCGTGAACCCCGTGCAATTCGGCCCGAGCGAAGACTTCGCCGCGTATCCGCGCACCCTCGCCGGCGACGAGGCGCTCCTCGCAGGCGCGGGCAACGTCGATGTGTTGTTCGCGCCCAAAGCGGCCGCGATCTATCCCTTCGGCGTCGAGCAGGCGGTGCGCGTGCAATTGCCGTCGCTCGCGCGCGAGCTCTGCGGCGCGACGCGGCCGGGGCATTTCGACGGCGTTGCCACGGTCGTCTGCCGGCTGCTGAACATCGTGGCGCCGGACCTACTGTATCTCGGCCAGAAGGACTATCAGCAGTTCGTGCTCATGCAGCGCATGATCGCCGACCTCGCGCTACCCGTGGAGTTGCGCATGGGGCCGACGCATCGCGAGCCCGACGGGCTGGCGATGAGCTCGCGCAACCGTTATCTCGATGCGGCGCAGCGCCGCCAGGCGCCCGCGTTGCATCGCGCGCTCGAGGGCGTACGTGCGCGGCTGCGCGACGGCGCAGTGGATTTCGCGGGGCTTGCGGCCGAGGGGCGCGCCGAGCTCGAGCGAGCGGGGCTCAAGCCCGACTACGTCGAGATCAGACGCCGCGCGGACCTAGCCCACGCCACGAGCGAGCGCGACGAGGAACGCGTCGTGCTCGGCGCCGCGTGGCTCGGGCGCGCACGGCTCATCGACAATCTATTCGTCTGATTTCTCGGCAACGGCCACGCGGTTGCGGCCGCCTTCCTTGGCGTCGTACATCGCGGCGTCGGCGCGTTGCACGAGCGTTGCGACGTCGTCGTCGTGGGTTAGGCTCGCGAGGCCGATCGAGATCGTCACGGCCGTCGCCAGGCTCGGCGGCGATAGTCCGGCCACCTGCTGGCGAATGCGTTCGGCGGTTTGCCGCGCCTGCTTGAGCTGCAAATCGGGCAGCAAGACGGCGAACTCGTCGCCGCCGAACCGTGCCACGAGATCCGTCGGTCGCAAGTATTCGCGCAACGCTTCGGCTACCGCGACGAGCACGCGATCTCCCGCGATGTGTCCGTAGCGATCGTTGAACAGCTTGAAGTTGTCGATGTCGAGCATCATGAGGCACAACGCCTTGTTGGCATGCATCGTGCGCGTCACTTCGCGCTCGAACATCGTACGCATCCAGTGCCGGTTGCCGAGGCCCGTGAGCGCATCGGTATGCGCGTTGCGCTCCGCTTGGCGCAACACGCCGAGGCTGCTCGCGATGTATTCGTTGTCGGAACGCACACGCTCCGAGAGCACGATGAGCAAGTTCTTGCAGAAGGTGTGCGAACGATCGACCAAGCGCCACAGCAGCGTGTGGCTGATCACCATGAGGTGCGAGTTTTCGGTCGCGATGACGAAAGCCGAGGGATCTTTGTTCTCGATGAGCGACATCTCGCCGGCGCACTGGCCGGGGCCGAGATCCGCGATCTTCGGAGCGTCGAGCGAGCCCAAGTGCACCGTGAGGCGGCCGCTCAAGACGATGTAGACGCAGTGATTCTCGCGCTCCGGCGAGAGCAGCACTTCGCCCGCTTTGATATCGATGCGGCCGCACTGGGGGAGCAGATCCGCGATGCCGTCGCCATCGATGCCCCGAAACAGCGCTATTCCCTGGAGCAGCGATCGCCGGAAATCGGTGTCAATGCCGTAAGCCAGCGAGTCGAGATTGACCATGCTCATGCGCGGGATCCGTAAGATCGGGTCGCGTCGATGCTACGGGTGGCCTGTCGCCTCGGCA